>NZ_JBLRWA010000025.1:0-130048 GCF_048159585.1 Kitasatospora sp. SC0581
AGTCCCGGGACACCCACCTCTCACCGGGCTTCCCGTCCAACGTGGACCCGGAACCCCGGTCGACCAGCGGCTTCTCCTTCGGCGACCCGCCCTTCACCGGACCATCCGCCGGCAGGTCGTTCACGGTCATCGACCTGCGGTCACCCGAGTCCCGGGACACCCACCTCTCACCGGGCTTCCCGTCCAACGTGGACCCGGAACCCCGGTCGACCAGCGGCTTCTCCCCCGACGATCCGCCCTTCACCGGACCATCCGCCGGCAGGTCGTCCATGGTCATCGACCTGCGGTCACCCGAGTCCCGGGACACCCACCTCTCACCGGGCTTCCCGTCCAACGTGGACCCGGAACCCCGGTCGACCAGCGGCTTCTCCCCCGACGATCCGCCCTTCGCCGAGCCGCCCGCCCCGTGTTCGCTCGGGAGGTCGTTGAGGGTCCTCACGTTGGAACTGCCGGGTCGCATCCCCGGTTCCGGGGCGCCGCTCTTCGGCCCCGCCCCCTCCGGGGGGAGGTCGGCGATGGTCATCACCTTCTTGGCACCGAACGGCCGCGTCGAGGGCTTCTTCGACGCCACACCCTCCGACTTCCCGGTCGTCCCCTCCTGCTGGCCGTTCTGCCGGGTCTGCTCCGAGGTCGGCCGGTCCCCCTTGCCCGGGGCCGTGCTCTCGGAGGTGGTCTGCTTCGTCCCGTTGGTGCTGCCCTCGTGCTCCCGCGCCGAGGAGGCGGTCGACTGCCGGTTGCTGTTCTCCGGTGCCTGGGGCTCCAGTTCCCTCGGCAGGGGCTTCTGCCCCCCGGTCGACTGGTTGGTCCGCTCGTTGCCCTTGGGCACGGAACCGGAGGAGCCGCCGGACTTTCCGTTGTCCCGCATCGGCTCCAGCGGGGTGTCGCGGGGGGTGGTGCCGCCTCCGGTGGCGGTCCGCTGGTTGTTCGTGGGCGCCTCCGCGCCCTCCTTGAGGGGCTGCTTCACGCCCTCGGGCCGGTTGTTGTTGCCGCCGGGGAGGCCGTCGTGGTTTCCGGGGGTCTTCGCGGAGAGCGAGTTGCGGTCCGTGGCCACAACGGCGTTGTCGCCCTCGACGCGGGCGGAGGCCGAGGACGGCCGGCCGTTGGCGCCGACGTCGCTGCCGGGCCGCGTTCCGCCGGGCTGCCGGTCGAAGGAGGCCTTGTAGGTCTGGTTGTCGACGGGCGTCTCGGACTGCGAGTGGCCGGGGGTCTGCTCGTTCGGGCCGGGGCGCGTGACGTTGCCGGTGCCGTTGCCGTTGCCGGTGCCGCGCGAACCGCCGTTCCCGCCCGTCTCGTTGACGGAGCGCGAGGTGGCATCGGGCAGCGAGCCGTCCTTGCCGCCCAGCGGCCCGTGCGTCTCCTGGCCGCCGATCTGGCCGCCGGTGCTCTTCGGCGGGGCGACGTTGCCGATCCCGCCCGCCCCGGGCTCGTGCACTCCGGTCCCGGGCTTCACCTGACCGCCGGGGGTCGGCTGGTGGGTTCCCGACGGGTCGAGCTGGCCGGGCTCCCGGGTCACCGGCTCGGGGCCCCGGCCGGGCGTCGTGGTCCTGGGCGGGCCGGGCGGGGTGCTGCCGGGGGCCTCGTGGGGGATCCCGGTCTTGGGGGGCTCCACCCCGCCGGGGGCGACGGGCGAGCGTCCCGGCGGCACGCTGCCCGGTTCGGCGCCCAGCGGCTTGCCGCCGCCCGGGAACAGCTCCGGCGGCGGGACCTTGCCGATGCCGCCCGGGGTGACTCCGCCGATGGACCCCGGCCCTTCCGGAAGCGGCACGGAGCCGCGCCCCGGCAGCGGGACGTGCTCGGTGACCGGGGGCTTCACACCCGGCGGGTCGACCTTCGGCGGGGTCACGCCCTTGCCCCCGACCCCCTTGGGGCCGCCGCCGATCCCGACCTCCTTGGGTCCGCGCAGACCGGCCAGGCCCCCGAGGCCGCCGAAGACGGCCCCGAAGCCCATGCTCATGCCCTCGGCGGCCCAGTCGATCTCGAACGGGACGTCGTAGATCTTGTCGGCGATCAGCTGGGCCAGCAGGTCGGTGCCCAGCTGGAGCAGGCCGCCGGCCACGGCGCCGCCGATGAAGGCGCCGATGTTGAGGATGGTCTGCAGGCTCTCGCCGATCGTCCTCAGGATGTTGGTGATGAGGGTGATGAGGCCTTCGAGGAGCGGCGCGATCAGCCTGGCCAGCAGGCCCAGGCCGAAGGGGAGGACGAACCCGAGGATGGTGGCGATGATGCTGGCCAGCCCGGCCGCGTTGGCGGCCTTCTGCTCGGCGGCCATGATCTTCTCCAGCGCCCGGCCGTAGTCGTTGATGGCGTCGCCGATCTTCCAGCAGGTGGTGACCGCCGGGTCGAGCACGCTGTTGCCGACGAGGTTCCAGGCGTCGTGCGCGGCCACCATGCCGTCACCGGTCCACTGGAACTTGTCCATGGCCATGCTGGTGCCGTACCGGGCCGCGTACACCGTGTTGCCCAGCTCGATCCACTGGTTGCCCAGGGCGTAGATGTCGCTGATGCTGAAGCCGTTGTCGGCCATCGGGGATCCACCTCGAAGCAACTGCCGCGGAGAGCGCGGGCGGGAAGGTACGAACGGGCCGGGGGCTGCGAGAGCCCCCGGCCCGGTGGGAGGAGCCCGGCTGGTCAGGCCGGCTCCTCCTCGCGGAGCGCGACCTGGAGCAGCCTGGCCGGTCCGGAGCGCCGGACGAGGACGCCGCGGCCCGGGGGGCGCTGGGCCGCGCGCTGGTCGCCCAGCAGGACGCCCTCGCGCGGGTCGCCGGAGAGGATCAGGCCGCCGGTGCCGAGGTCCTTGAGCCGGGAGAGCAGCGGGTCGGACATCAGCGGGCGTCCGACACCGGCCACCCGGCGGGCCAGCACCACGTGCAGGCCGATCTCACGGGCCTGGGTGACGTAGTCGGCGAGCCTGGCCAGCGGGGACTGGTGGCCGACCGCGACCAGGTCGTAGTCGTCCACCACCACGTACAGCTCGGGACCGTCCCACCAGTCCCGGGCGCGGAGCTGGGCGGCCGTGATGCCGGGCGGCGGCATCCGCTCGGCCAGCTTGGCGACCAGCTGGTCGACGTAGGCCTCGGCGGCGGCCGCGTCGCCAGCGTAGGCGCCGATGTAGTCCTCTGGCACCGCGTCCAGCAGGCTGCGCCGGTAGTCGATCACCATGAACCGGGACTCCCAGGCGGTGCTCCGGGCGGCCGTGGCGGCCATCCAGGTGCGCAGGAAGGCGGACTTGCCGCTGCCGGCGTCGCCGAACACCAGGAAGTGCGGGTCGCCCGGCCCCATCGCCAGGCCGACCGGCGCCAGGTCGCGCTCGCCGACGCCGATCGGCACCTCGTCCGCGGCGAAGCCGGCCGTCCCCGCGGGGTCGAGGTCCTCGAGCAGCACCCGGTCGGGCAGCATCAGCACCGGCGGGGCGCCGGCGCCCGGCCAGGAGGCGGCGATCTTGCCGAGCGCGTCCTCCTGGGCCTCGGCCAGGCCGTCGGTGCCCTCGCGGCCGTCCAGCCGGGGCAGCACGGCCTGGTACAGCACGCCGGGCGACACGATGCCGCGGCCCTGGATGTTGGGGACCTGCCGGCTCGCCTGGCGGCTGACCTCCGACTCGGTGGGCTCGTTCAGCCGCAGCTCCAGGCGCCCGGAGAAGCTGTCGCGCAGGTTCGGCCGGATGTCGGCCCAGCGGTTGGCGGTGACGATCACGTGCACGCCCACGCCCAGGCCCCGGGAGGCGATGTCCAGCACCGAGGCCTCGGCGCCCTCCAGTTCGGTGCGGATCGCGCCCCAGTTGTCCAGCAGCAGGAAGACGTCGGCGGCCCGGGTCCCGGCCGGCAGCCGGTCGGCCTTGCGCAGCGCCCGGAAGGCCGCCACCGAGTCGACGCCCAGCTCCCCGAAGAGCTGCTCGCGGGCGGCGACCAGGAGGCCGAGCTCGGCCAGCACCCGGCGGGCCCGCTGCTCGTCGCGGCGCCCGGCCACGGCGCCCACGTGCGGGGCGGCCTCCAGCGGGCCGAGGCTGCCGCCGCCGTAGTCCAGTCCGTAGAACTGCACCTCGTCGGGGGTGTGGGTGAGCATCGCGGACAGCACCGTGGTGCGCAGCAGGGTGCTCTTGCCGGTCTGCGGCGCGCCCACCAGGGCGAGGTTGCCGTGGACGCGTTCGAAGTCGAACTGGAGCGGCAGCTGCTGCTGCTGGAGGGGCAGGTCGAGCACGCCGACGGGGAAGGCGAGCCTGCCGGTGCCGGGCCACAGGCCGGCCTGGCGGCCGCGCCCCGGCTGCTCGGAGACCGGGCCGATCAGGCTGTCCAGCGGGATCGCGGCGGGCAGCGGGGCGAGCCAGACCTGGTGCACGGACTGCCCGAACCGGCAGACCTGGTCGACCGCCACCTCCATCTCGGTGGGGCCGGCGGGCAGGGCCGGCGGCTGGGACTCGGCGGGCTCCTCGGGCTCCTCCTGCGGCGCGGTGCGCAGCTCGAAGGGCACGACCGGGAGGCCGGCCGCGGCGCCGTCCTCGCCCGCGCCGGGCTCCTGGTACGGGCCGGAGATGTGGGCGACCCGGAAGCGCTGGTAGACCGACTCGTCCACCTTGAGGTAGGCGGAGCCGGGGATCGGGGGCAGCTGGTAGGCGTCGGGGGTGCCGATCACCGCGCGGCTCTCGGCGGCGCTGAAGGTGCGCAGGCAGACGCGGTAGGACAGGTGCGACTCCAGGCCGCGCAGCCGGCCCTCCTCCAGCCGCTGGGTGGCCAGCAGCAGGTGCATGCCCAGGCTGCGGCCGACCCGGCCGATCTGGACGAACAGGTCGATGAAGTCGGAGCGCTGGGAGAGCAGTTCGCCGAACTCGTCCACCACGATCAGCAGGTAGGGCAGCGGCTCCAGCGGCTTGCCGTCCACGTCGCACTGCCCGGCCGCCTGGCGCAGCTGGTACTCGCGCAGCGAGTCGACGTTCCCGGCCGCGCGCAGCAGCCGCTGCCGGCGCTGCTGTTCGCCCTGGAGGGCGGCGCGGACCCGGTCCACCAGGGAGAGGTCGTCGGCGAGATTGGTGATCAGGCCGGCCACGTGCGGCAGTCCGGTGACGCCGGCGAAGGTGGCGCCGCCCTTGAAGTCGACCAGCACCAGGCTGAGCAGCTCCGGGGAGTGGGTCATCGCCAGCCCGGTGACCATGGTGCGCAGCAGTTCGCTCTTGCCGGAGCCGGTGGCCCCGACGATCAGGCCGTGCGGGCCCATGCCGCCCTGGGCGGACTCCTTGAGGTCGAGCAGCACCGGGTCGCCCTCGCCGGACAGGCCGATCGGCAGGCGCAGCAGCCGCTCGTCGCCGGCCGGGATCCAGCTGACGGACGGGTCGAAGGCGGCCACGTCGGGGGTGCCGAGCATCTCGGGCAGGGTGATGGTGCGGGCCAGCAGCTGCTCGGGCTCCTCGGACAGGCTCAGCGGGGCCAGCGCCCGCGCGGTGAGCTCGCAGAGCTCCGGGGCGGGGGCGTCCGCGACGGCCCCCTCGACCCGGCTGTACAGCTCGGTGTTGCGGCCCTCCAGGACCAGCGAGCCGTCCTCGCCCACCCGGGCGCGCACCTCGGTGCGGGTGGGCTCGTCGCGCTCGGCGCCGACCAGGCAGATCACGGTGATGCCCAGGTCGGGCCCGGCCGATTCGAGCAGGGAGGTGGCCACCGGGCCGCGGGCCCAGGCGGCGGCCGGGTCGTACGGGTCGAGCAGGACGACGAGCCGGCGCATCACCGGGGCGGGGGCGCCCGCCAGGACGGGCCGGCGGGTGGTCCGTTCGGCCTGGGCGCGGGTGATCGCGCCCTCCAGGGCGTCGGCGAGCGCCTCGAACTCGGCCGCGACCAGCGGGACCACACCGGCCGGGCTCGGGGCGCCGGCCTCGTGGGTGTGCGGGAGCCACTTGGCCCACTCCCAGTCGGGGTCGCCGCCGGTGCAGACCACGACGGTGACGTCGTCGGGGGCGTGCAGCACCGCGAGCTGGCAGAGCAGCGAGCGGGCCAGCGCCCTGGTCCGGTCGGCGGGGCCGAGCAGGCTGAGCACGCCGGTCCTGACCAGGTCGACCAGGGCGGGCTGGCGGCCGACCGTACCGGCCTGGTCGACCACCCGCTGCGCGGCGGCGTGGGTCTGCTCGTCGTACTCCGCGAGCGGGTCGTTGCGGGTGCCGAGCTGGATCGGGGTGGCCAGCGGGCCCTGCCCCTGGCCCAGGCGCAGCTGCAGGAAGTCCTTGTCGGTGGCGCGCCGTTCCCAGACCCGGCGGCGGCGCTCGGCGAGCGCCCAGAGCCGCTCCGGCGAGGGGTGCAGCCAGCCGGCCGCCAGCCGCTGGCTGTCGGCGACCTGGCGGGCCGTCTTCTTGACGTCGGTCAGGTAGCGCAGGTAGCGCTCGCGCTGGCGGTCCTTGGTCTGCCGGGTCGCGCTGCGCATCTGGTGGCGGACGGCGAGGGTGGCGGCGATCGAGATCAGCACGAAGCCGACGCCCAGCGCGATCAGCAGCGGGTTGCGGTACATCACCATGTAGGCGGCCATGCTGATGCTGCTCATCAGCGGCAGCAGCAGGGAGAGCCAGGTGCTGGCCGAGGAGTTGGCGCCCTGCGGGGTCTGCGGCGGGGCGGGCAGCACCACGCGCTGGTCGGGCAGGGCCGGCGGCAGGGCGCGGGTGGGCCGGTGGAAGGGGATCCTGCTCACCTGGTTGTGCCTCTCGGTGCTCGACTGCGGCGGTGGTGCGGCGGGCCCTGGCGCGGGGGCGCGCCGGGGCCGGGGCGGGGGTCGGGCGGGTCAGAAGATCTCGGCGACCACGGTGTTGCTCTTGTCGTTGACGAGGTCCTTCGGCGGCGGGTTGTAGGCGTTCGGGTCGCCGGTGCCCGTCGAGGGGGCGCCGATGGCGGCGGTGAGCGGCGCGAAGAGCTTGGTGACGATGAAGTCCTCGGCGTGGTCGTAGTTGGCGGCCGCGCTGCCCACGGCGATCATCAGCCGCTGGAAGACCCCGTCCGCGCCGTCGGGCTTGGCCTTGGTCTTGGTCCCGACCAGTTCCGCCATGCAGGCGTTCCACTGGTCGAAGATCGCTTTGGCCTGGTCCGCGGTCTGTCCCGCCCAGCCCAGCTTGAGGTCGGCGAGGGTCTGCTCGATCGTGACCAGGCTGTCCAGGATGCTGTTCAGGGAGGCCTCGACGGTGGCCTTGGCGGCCGCCATCTCGTGCAGCGGGATGGTGAGCTTGACCGTGTCGTAGTCGGGCGTGACCGGAGCGGGGGTGCCGGGGTTGGGTTCGACGCTCATCAGGCGCGGACGTTGTTGTAGTTGGCCAGTTCCATGTCGTGGTACATCCGGTAGGCCGACCGCATCCGCCTGGTCATCTCGTCGAGCAGGTTCTGCAGGTCGACCATGTCGTCCTTGTAGACCTTGGTGATGGCGGCGAAGGAGGTGCCGGCCGGGCCGATCCAGCCGGTCTCCAGGGGCGCCAGGGCCGTCGCGATCGCGTCGATCTCCCCCTTGATGTTCTCGCTCTCGGCGCCCAGCGTGCCGGACGCTTCGAGCAGTTGCTGCAGGTCGACCTTGAATTCCTGCAAGGTGTAGGCCACGGCAGGCGCTCCCCGGGGGCTCGTCGTTCGGCCGGTCCGCACCGGTCCGGCCCGGCCCGATCCGCGTACGGCTGGTCCACGTACGCACGTCGGCCCTGCGGAGTCTAGGCAGCGGCCGGACGCGCGGGACAGACCCGCTTTCTGTCCCCCCGGCGTCCCCGAACGGGGACCTCCCGCCCCGGGCGGCCGGTGGGCGAGGATGGCCCTGTTCACTGCCCGCTCCCTGCTCCGGAGGTCCGCGTGGTCGCCCCGATCAACTCCCCGATCTACGTCCCGTCGCCCGAGGACGGCGGCGGCGGAGACCCCAAGCCGGGCGGGGGCGCGGCCGACCCGACCCTGAAGATGCTGTGGGAGAACGGCTACGTCCCGGGCTTCAACGAGGGCTTCACGAACCCCGCCAACGCCCCGTCCGGGACCGGCCCGTCCGGGACCGCCCCCGCGCCGCCCAGCCACGCGTCCTTCTCGGTGGACCTGTCGACGGTCTACTCCGTCATCGTCAGCGGGGCGTCCACCACCTCCGGGGTGGTGGACGCCTACAACGCCCTCAAGGCCAAGGTGGACGCCGTGGTCGCCAGCGGCACCTTCTGGGGCCAGGAGTTCGCCCCCGTCGGGACCTGGTACGACAACTCGGGGATGGCCGGCGGGATGGGCCCGATCGCGCGGACGGGGCCCATCCCGGACAAGGGCGTCCAGAAGGCCGCCCAGAAGTTCGCGCCGATCATCAACCCCGAGCTGCAGACGGCGCTGCGCCAGGTGGCCGACGCCGTCGAGATCTACGGCGTCTACCTGGCCCGGCTGGACCTGGCGGGCCAGGCCTACGCGTCCGCCGACCACGGGTCGATCCTCCCGGAGGTCGCGCCGAGGCCGACGGCCTGACCGGTCGCCGGCGCCGTGCCCCGGGGCGGGGAGCCCCGGGGCGCCGTGCGTCGGACCGCCGTGCCCCGGACCGCCGTACGTCAGACCGCCGCGCTCAACTCCGGCAGGTCCTGCGGCAGGACGGTGGTCAGGTCCTCGGCCGTCGGGGCGTCGAGGTCGGCGATCCGCTGGGCGTGCCGCTCCGTGATCCACTGGAAGACCTGGCGGGCGGTGCGGCCGTTGCCGAAGCCCTCGTCGCGCGGCAGCTCCGTGAAGTACCCGGCCAGCGCGGCCAGGGTCGGCTCCGGCAGGTCGTAGCGGTGCTGCTCGGCCTGGTGGGCGACGATGTCGACCAGCTCCGGGCCGAGGTAGTCGTCGAAGGTCAGCGTACGGGTGAACCGGGAGGCCAGGCCCGGGTTGGCGTCGATGAAGCGCTGCATGTCCCCGGGGTAGCCGGCCACGATCACCACGACCTCGTCGCGGTGGTCCTCCATCAGCTTGACCAGCGTCGAGATGGCCTCCTGGCCGAAGTCGCCGCCCTGGCCGTGCGGCACCAGCGCGTAGGCCTCGTCGATGAAGAGCACCCCGCCCAGCGCCCGGCGGAACACCGCCGTGGTCTTGGGCGCGGTGTGCCCGACGTACTCGCCGACCAGGTCGCCGCGGTCCGCCTCGACCAGGTGGCCGCTGGAGAGCATGCCCAGCGCGTGCAGGATCCGCCCGTACAGCCGGGCCACGGTGGTCTTGCCGGTGCCCGGGTTGCCCGCGAAGACCACGTGGCGGCTGGTGGGCGGCGGCGGCAGGCCCAGCTCCTTGCGGCGCCGGACCAGTTGCATCAGCTTGACCATGGTCTCGACGTCGCGCTTGACCCGCTCCAGGCCGACCAGCCGGTGCAACTCCCCGAGCAGGGCCGCCAGTTCGGCCTCGGCGCGGTCCCGCTCCTCCGTCCCGTCCGCCTCGCCGTCGCCCGCCGGCGCGCCGGCCCCCGCCGTCGCCCCGGCCGTCGCTCCGGCCGTCGTTCCCGGCAGCGACCAGGGCCGGGCGATCCCGGCCGGGGTGCCCGGGGCGACCGGCTCGCCGACGGCCGGCAGGGTGGCCTGCTCGACCCGCTCCGTCCGGCAGTCCTCCAGCACGGCGGCGGCCCGCTCGGCCAGCGCGACGTCCTCGGCGGTGTCGTGGACGAGGCAGCGGCGCAGCACCGGATCGGCGCCCGCGCCGACGTACAGGGCCGGGTAGCCGGTCTCGGACAGCGCGCAGTCCTCCAGCAGGCCGTGCGCGCCCTCGTCCAGGTACAGGCCGTTCTTGGCGGTGCGCGCGATCGTGCTCGCCCGCACCCGCGGGTCGGCGCCCGCCCGCACCACGATGCCGCTGCCCGCCGTGTCGGTGATCTCGCAGCCGTCCAGCACGGGGGTGCTCCGCTCGGCCGCGAGCAGGCCGGAGCCGCCGGTGTCGTGGATCCTGGTGCGGTTCAGCAGCACGCCGGTGCGCTCGCCGACCTCCACGCCCGCGCCCGCCGTGGCGGCGATCTCGCAGTCCTCCAGCAGCGGGCGGTGGCGGGTGTCCAGGCGTACGCCGACGCCGGTGGCCCGTACGGTGCAGCCGCGCAGCACCGCGTCGGCCCGCTCCTCCACCGAGACCCCGGCCATCCGGGCCTGCTCGACGGTGGTGCCCTCGGCGCTCAGCAGGGAGTTGCCGGTGACCCTGATGCCGTGCTCCGGCGTGCCGTGCAGGCGGCAGTCGGCCAGGTCGGCGGAGCCGCCCTCGCCCAGGTGCAGGCAGCTGAAGCCCGCGTCCGCCACCTCGCTGCCGCTCAGCGCCAGTTCGGCCTCGCCCGCCACGTACACGCCGTTGCCGGTGGCGCGCAGGAAGCCGCCGCCCTCGACCCGCGCCGAGGCGCTCTGGCCCAGGGCCAGCCCGGTGTCGCCGGTGTCGGTGGTGACGGTGTCGTACAGGCGCAGGCGGCTGCGGTCCACGGCCACGATCCCGGCGCCGCCGGTCCGCGAGACCCGGCAGTCCCGCAGCAGCACCCGGGCGTCCTCGTCGGCGAGGACGCCCACGGTGGCGGCGCCCGTGATCTCGCAGTCCGTCAGCACGGTGCCGCCCTCGGCCGGCTCGGCCGACCCGGCCGCGAGCGGCTCGGGGGTGTCGGCCGAGACGTGCAGGCCCGCCGCGTGGTTGCCGTGCAGACGGCAGGCGCGCAGCACCGGGGCCGCCGCGTCGGCCACCCGGACGGCCGCGCCACCGCTGCCGGTCACCTCGCAGCCCTCGAACGAGCCGCCGCCGGTGCCGCCGACGTACAGGCCCTGGGCGCTGCTCGGGCCGATCCTGGTGCTCCGCACCTCGGGGACGGCGCCCTCGGCGACCAGCAGCCCGACGCCCTCGGTGTCGGCCACCGCGCAGCCCTCGACCACGGCCCGGCTGTCCCCGCCCAGGCGCAGGCCGACGCCGACCGCCCCGCGGACGGCGCAGTCGCGCAGCACCGGCGCGGCCCGCCCGGCCACCTCGACCCGGCCGCCGACCACCTCGCAGTGCTCCAGCACGGGTGCGCCGCCGCCGATCAGCACGGCCGGCTCCTGCGGGTCGGCGCCGCGCAGCAGCAGCCCCCGCACGGTGGGGCTGCCGCCGGCCACGGTGAGCGCGGGCCCGCGCGCCGGGGCGATCGTGACCGTCCCCGGCCCCTCGGCCGCCTCCAGGCTGACCCCGCGCTCCAGCAGCACGCTCTCCGCGTACTCGCCCGGCATCACCGAGACGACCCCGCCGTCGGCGGCCGTGCGCACCGCCGCGCCGATGCTGCGCTGGACGCCCCAGCCCCGCTGGGCGACCTTGACCCACGTCTTGCTCATGCGCGCACCCCTTCGGGGCCTGGTACCACGGCGACCACAGGGCTCAATTGCAGGTCGCCCGCATCTGGGCGACCGCCAGGTGGGCGTTGGTCTTCGTCTTCCCGTGCCAGTCCAGGCCCCGGCTGTCCAGCTTGATCATCAGCACCCCGGTCGTGGTCTTGAACGTGCCGACGTCCTTCCACTCGCCGAGGTGGCCCCGCTGGTCGACGTCGAAGGCGTTCAGCATCCCGGAGGAGAGGCTGGACGACCCGTAGGCCTCGAAGTGCGCCGGCTCCCCGCCGACGTGCGTGATGTCGCCGTCCTTGGGCGTGTACACCTGGACCTGGCAGGTGGCCGTGCGCAGGCCCGCCGCGCCCGGGGAGAAGGTCCACAGGGCGTAGTTGCTCCGGTCGTCCTCCTTCGCGTCGCCCGACATCGGCATCGCGTCGAACTGGCCCTTGCAGCCGTCCTGCGCCCAGCCGGCGCTGCCCACGCTGACCCAGCCGGCGCTGCCGTTGGAGTACCGGCCTGCCTCGGAGAAGCCCTGGAGGCTGTTGGACGGGCAGCCGTAGCCGGCCACCGCCGTGTAGGCGGCGGACTTGGCCGCCGCCAGGTTGGGCGCCGGGACCGCCGGGGCCGGGGCCGCCGGGGCGGGAGCGGCCGGGGCGGGAGCCGCCTGGTTGTTCTGGGGCGCGAGCGGCGCGCCGCCGGCCGGGGCGGGCGCGTTGTTGTTCGAGGGCGCGGGCGCGTCGTCGCCGGGCGCGGGGGCCGGCCGGCCCTGCGGGTTGCCGCCGCCCGAACCGCCGCCCGAACCGCCGGCACCGGTGTCGGTGTTCGCCAGGGGCGGGGCCGCGTTGCCCGGGGTGCCGGGCGCCGGCTGGCCGGAGCCGGTCGAGGCGCTCGGCGAGGGGGAGGCCGTCACCGGGTGCTCGGCGGCCGCCTTCGCCGGCCCGTGCTGACCGCCCTTGGCCAGCATGCCGACGCCGACCGCGCCCGCACCGACGACGAGCACGGTGAGGCCCACCGCCCAGGCGCGCGGCACCACCTTCGAAGGGCCGCCGTCCCCGCCCCGGACCTCCTTGACGAAGGCCGCCACCATGTTCCGCCGGTCCGTACCGTCCTGCTCGGCCTCAGCCATGATCAACCTCCACGGGCGCGGGCGGGCGCGCGGCCCCCCGACCGAATACGACATGTTCCGGTGCGGGCGCCCGGACGAACAGCCCGTGCCGCTCCGCACACTGATGGTTCGACGGAGCGTGCGCGAGCGGGCGCCGTCGCCGTCTCGCAACCGATCCGAACATCTCAGGCCCCGGCTGCGTAGAACGGAGTGACGGCACGTGACGCAGACCTCCCGACGCGGCTCAGCTGGCGCGACCGCACGGGAGACGGAGAGAGGGAAGGCCGGTTATGCCGACCATAGGCATCGTCGAGGACCACCGCATGACACGCATGGGGATCGAGCAGGTCCTGGCCCGCAGCCCCCGGCTGGAAGTGATCGCCTCGGTGGACACCGTGCACGACCTGGCCGAGAGCGGGCTCCGCCCCGACGTGGTGGTGCTGGACCCCACTCCCTACTCCGGCACGTCCGTCCTGCACGTGATCGGCGCCCTGAGCGCCAGCAGCGCGGTCCTGGTCCTCTCGCCGTCGGCCGAGCCCAGGGACCTGCTGACCGCGCTCAAGGCCGGCGCGTACGGCTTCGTCACCAAGCACGCCGACGACACCGAGTTCCTGTCCGCCGTCGAGGCGGTCGCCCGCGGCAGCTTCTACCTCGCGGCGGGCCTGGGCGGCCACCTCCACTCCGAGCTGAGCCGTCGCAGCCCCGGCGAGAGCCAGGGCCTGGCCCGCCGCGAGGTGGAGACGCTGCGGCTGATCGCCCAGGGCTACACCCACGGCCAGATCGCCCGGCTGATGGCGCTCAGCGAAGCCACCGTCAACACCTACGTGAAGCGGATCCGGGCCAAGCTCAACGCCGGCAACAAGGCGGAGCTGACCCGCAAGGCGATCGAACTGGGCTACGTCGACGAGACCGGCCCCGAGCCGGCGGCCTCCCCCGGCCCGACGGCTCCCGCCGCGGTGGCGGACCCCCTCCGGTTCGGCGTCCCGGAGCAGTTGAGGGTCCACCAGCTCAGCGGGCGCTAGGCCGTCCGACCGGCCGCTTGGGACCGGCCGGGGCAGGACCGGGCGGCAGGCCGTCCGGCTCACA
Organism: Kitasatospora sp. SC0581; assembly: GCF_048159585.1. Classification (NCBI taxonomy): domain Bacteria; kingdom Bacillati; phylum Actinomycetota; class Actinomycetes; order Kitasatosporales; family Streptomycetaceae; genus Kitasatospora; species Kitasatospora sp. SC0581. Next base: position 13,425 of record NZ_JBLRWA010000025.1, read on the forward strand.
GGTGGTGTCCGAACGCGGCGAGGTTCTGGAACACGCCGAACACCCCGAGCGCCAGCGGCACCGCGGCCACCCCGCAGAGCGTGCCCAGCACGTTCAGCGCCGGCGGCCTCGCGGCCTCGCGGGCCGCCGTACGGCGGAAGGACAGCGCCACCCCGGTGCCCGCCATCAGCACCCCGACCACGCAGAGCGCCACCGGGCCGACCCAGCCGGGAGCCGCCATCGCCTCGGGCGCGAACAGCAGGGTGGTGGCCAGGCCGACGGCGCCGGCCACCACCACGGGGGCCGCCTCGGCCAGCAGCCGGAAGGTTCCCGCCCGCAGCAGCGCGGCGACCGCCAGGCAGCCCGCCAGCGCCGGCGGGTAGCCGCCGTGCGCCGAGCCGAGCACGGCCAGCGCGACGGCCAGCAGCAGGGAGACCGCGGCGGTCCAGCAGAGCAGCAGGGTCCGCGCCCGGTGCACCATCACGCGGACCGCGCCGTCCTCCGACCCGCGCTCGGTGGGCCACAGCGCGGCCAGCTGGCCGGCCAGCCATGGCGCGATCAGCAGCATCCCGTAGCCGACCACGGCCACCGCGGCCGCGCCCTGGGCGAGGTCCGCGTGCACCGCCTCCAGCAGTCCCACCACGGCCGCCCCGGCCACGCCGAACAGCAGCACGGCGGCGGCGACCACCGAGGGCGCCGCCCAGAGCGCGGCCCCGGCGCCGACCATCGCCCCCAGCGCCGCCGCGGTGGCGTTGCCGTCCACGGGGTCGGGCAGGAACCAGCCGGCCACCGCCGCGCAGGGCACGGCGGCCAGCGCGATCGGCAGGCCCAGCCGGGACGGCAGGTCCAGGGTGGAACGGCCCAGCAGCCAGCCGGTGATGACCAGGACGAACGCGGCGCCGACCGCCACCGGGCCGGCCACCGCCCCGGACCAGCCGCCGCGCGAGGCGGCCGTCACGCAGGCGGCGGCCAGGCCGAGCGCGCCCAGGACCGTCGCGCAGACCGCGCGGGCACGTGAGGTCCAGCGCAGGTCGCCGAAGGAGTCGGCGACGTCGGCGACCAGCTCGTCGACGTCGCGGATCAGCGGTTCCTCGAACTCGCCCTCGGCGGCGTCCCGCAGGTACAGCAGCTGGCCGTCCTGCACCCCGGCCTCGCGCAGCGAGGAGACGGGGTGGAGCGTCGGCCCGCCCGGCACCGCCAGCGACCACGCCGCCGGCAGCGCCTCCAGCTCCTCCTGGCCGACCAGCCGGGCCAGCGTCGTGACGTATTCCGCGATCGGGGCGGCGGCGGGGACCGCGAGGTCCACCCGCTTGTGTTCGCCGACCACTGTCACTCGGCAGTGCCCGTCAGCCATGCGTAGCTCTCTTGCCCTCGTTCATGCGGAATGTCGTACGGATGGCGGCCGCCCACGACGACGGCGGCGGCCCCGGCCTCAGCGCCGGCCGGCGGTGTTGTTCCAGGTCTGCGAGTTGGCCCACTCGGCGCTGCTGTAGTTCGCCCAGTTGACGTTCATGGCGTGCGCGATCTGGCCGAGCACGCCGTCGGGGCCGAACAGCCCCTCGGCCGCGATGTTCCACTCGGCCTGGAGCCCCTGGTAGTAGCCGGAGGCCGCGCCCTGCCAGAGCTCCGGCAGCTGGTTCAGGTACATGGCCAGCTCGTGCAGCTGCTGGGCGATGTCGGCCGCCTGCGCGTTGAGGTAGGGGCCGGCGTGCTCCAGGTCCTGCTGGACGCTGATCGGGACGGCGTCGGAGAAACTCATCGCGGTGCTCCTGGGAGGGGGTGGGGAGGGACGCGGCGTCAGAACTTGGCGGCGGGCAGCGTCACCTTGCGGAGGTTGGCGAGGTTCGCCTGCTCCGACTCGACATAGTTGACGTAGTTGCCGCGCAGGCCGGAGGCGATGTCGGTGAGCGCGTCGTGCATCATGCGCGCGTAGATGTCGTAGTCGGCCATCAGCACCTCGAAGGCGCCGTGCGCCGAGCCCTGCCAGCAGCCGCTCAGCCCCGCGACGTACGTCCGGAGCGTGGCGATCTTGGTGTCGATCTCGCCGGCCTGGTTGGTCACGTAGACGGACGCCGCGGAGACGTCGTCGGGCGTGACCTTGTAGCCGCCCATCGACGGACCGCCACTGCCCGTGGTGTTGCCCGGCGTCGTCATCCCTGGCCCCTTCGACGTCTGCTGACGGAGAGCGAGCGGCGGCCGGCCGCCACCCGTCGGGGCGCGGCCGCGAGCACCACGCCCGGATTGTCGCCGCCAGCCTCCCCCACCACCCCGGGACGCCTCCAGTCACCGTTTCGGATGTCCCTCGCCCCCGCCCCGCCCCCGCCCCGCCGCGGTCCCGGCCGGGAGCCCGGTCCCGGCCGGGGCGGGTCCCGGGAGCCCGCTCCCGGGTGCGCTCTCGTCCTGGGAACCGATGAACTCCCGTGCCCCTGAATGGTCTTCTTGCCGCAGGCCGGGAATCCCCGGCGCCAACCACCAGAGGGGACCCCCGTGTACGAGCACGCACCGCACCACCGCCTTCCGCTCCGCCGCCGCAACGGCCGGCACCGGGTGGCGGTAGCCGTGGCGGCGGCCGCCACCGTGGCCGCCGGCGTCCTGGCACCGACCGCGGCGTTCGCGGGCGGCAGGCCCGACAGCGTCCAGTCGAGCCTGGACACCCTGGCCAAGGACGACGGCGTGCCCGCCGCGCTGGCCGCCGTCAAGGGCCGCGACGGCCGCACCCGCACCTACACCGCCGGCGTCGGCGACCTCGCCACCGGGGCCAAGGTCCCCACGGACGGCCAGATACGGATCGGCAGCAACACCAAGCCCTTCACCGCGGTCGTCGTCCTCCAACTCGTCGCCGAAGGAAAGGTGGGCCTGGACTCGCCCGTCGAGACCTACCTGCCGGGCCTGCTGCGCGGCGACGGCATCGACGGACGCGGCATCACCGTCCGCCAGCTGCTCCAGCACACCAGCGGCCTGCCCGAGTACGTGGACAAGGGCGCCATCCTCGCCAACCCGAACCGGTACTACGAACCGCGCGAGCTCCTCGACGCGGCCCTGGCCCAGAAGGCCCACTTCGCCCCGGGTACGCGGTGGGAGTACAACAACACCAACTACCTGGTGGCCGGCCTGATCATCCAGAAGGTCACCGGGCGGCCGCTCGGCGAGGAGATCAACCGGCGCGTCGTCGACCGCATCGGCCTGCGCCACACCTACTTCCCCACCCCCGGCGACACCACCGTCCGCGAGGCCCACCCCAAGGGCTACCACCAGGAAGCCGACGGCTCGTTCCGCGAATACACGGACCTGGACCCGTCCTGGGGCTGGGCGGCGGGCGCCGTCGTCTCCACCACGAGCGACCTCAGCCGCTTCTACGCCGCGCTCCTCGGCGGCCGGCTCCTGCCCGCGGCGCAGCTCGCCGAGATGCGCACCACCGTCCCCGCCGACTCGGTGGGTCCCGGCGTCCGCTACGGGCTGGGCCTGATGAGCAACCCGCTGTCCTGCGGCGGCCTGTACTGGGGCCACCTCGGGACCATCCCGGGCTACTTCAGCTCCGGGGGCGCCACCGACGACGGCCGCGCCGCCGGCGTCGCGGTGACCATGATCCCGGGCGACGCGGCCGAGCAGCACGTCAAGGCCGCGGTGGACACGGCCCTCTGCCGCTGACCCGGTCCGAGCGTCCGCACCGGCACGACCACGACCAGCGGGTTCGGCGCGGCGCGGCGGGGGGGCCCCCCCCCCCGACCCCCCCCCCCCGGGGGTGCCGCGGCGCCCCGGGGGCCCCCCCCCCGCCCGCCCCGCCAATTCCCGCCTCCAGCAGAGGAGTTCCTCCATGAACGAGCGCGTACAGCACACCCGAACCCATCGCGGACGCCGTGGCCGGCACCGGATGGTGGCGGCCGTGGCGACCGTCACCGCCGTGGCCGCCGGCGTCCTGGCGCCCACCACGGCGTTCGCCGGCGGCAGGCCCGACGTCGTCCAACAGAGCCTGGACGCCCTGGTCAAGGACGACGGCCTGCCCGCCGCCCTGGCCGCCGTCAAGGGCCGCGACGGCCGCACCCGCAACTACACCGCCGGCGTCGGCGACCTCGCCACCGGGGCCAAGGTCCCCGTGGACGGGCAGATCCGCGCCGGCAGCAACACCAAGACCTTCACCGCCGTCGTCGTCCTCCAACTCGTCGCCGAAGGAAAGGTGGGCCTGGACTCCCCCATCGAGACCTACCTGCCGGGCCTGCTGCGCGGCGACGGCATCGACGGACGCGAGATCACCGTCCGCCAACTGCTCCAGCACACCAGCGGCCTGCCCGACTACATGGACTCCCCCGAACTCTCGGACTTCACCACGGTGCAGTACCGCTACTTCGAGCCCCGCGACCTCCTCGACGGCGCCCTCGCCCAGAAGGCCCTCTTCCCCGCGGGTACCGGCTGGGCGTACAGCAACACCAACTACATCGTCGCCGGGCTCCTCGTCCAGAAGATCACCGGACGGCCCGTCGGCGAGGAGATCACCAAGCGCGTCATCGACCGCATCGGCCTGCGCCACACCTACTTCCCCGCCGTCGGTGACACCACCGTCCACGAGGCCCACCCCCACGGCTACCTCCCCGGCACACCGGGCGCGCCCCGGTTCGACTACACCGAGATGGACTCCTCGATGGCCTGGGCGACGGGGGCGATCGTCTCGACCAACACCGACCTCAACACGTTCTTCGCCGCGCTCCTCGGCGGGCGGCTCCTGCCCGCGGCGCAGCTCGCCGAGATGCGCACCACCGTCCCCGCCGATCTGATCGGCCAGGGGATCCGCTACGGACTGGGCCTGCAGAGCAGGCCGCTCTCCTGCGGCGGCCTCGTCTGGGGCCACGGCGGCACCGCCCCCGGCTACCGGTCCCGCGGCGGCGTCACCGAGGACGGTCGCGCCGCCACCATCACCGTCACCACCGTTCCGGGCGAGGCCGGCGCGCAGCACATGACGGACGCCCTGGACGCGGCCCTCTGCCGCTGACCCGGGCCCCGGGCCGGCCCCCTGCCCACGCCGGGGGCCGGCCCGACCCGGCTCGGTCCGACTCGGCCCGCTTCAGCCCGACTCGGCCCGGCTCCAGCCCGCTTCGGCCCGCTTCAGCCGGCCGAGTTCGCGGACCGGGCCTCGACCAGACCGGACTCGTAGGCCGCGATGACCGCCTGGGCACGGTCGCGGACACTCAGCTTGGCGAAGACGCTGGTGATGTAGTTCTTGACCGTGGAGACGCTGATGCCCATCGCCGAGGCGATCTCGGCGTTGTCGAGGCCGGTGGCCAGCAGGTGCCACACCTCGATCTCACGGGGCGTCAGTTCACCCGGAGCGGACACCGGCACCGGCGCCGACACCGGCGGCCGCGGCAGCCGGGGCGAGGTGACGTAGGTGGAGATCAGCCGGGTGAGCAGGCGCGGCGCCACCACCGCCTCCCCGCCGTGCACCGTCCGCACGGCCGCCGAAAGCTCCTCCGGGGAGACGTCCTTGGGCAGGAACCCGGAGGCGCCGGCGCGCAGGGCGGCGACCACGTACTCGTCCATGTCGAAGGTGCTCAACGCCAGGACCCGGCACGCGGGCAGCTCCTGGGAGAGCCGCTCGGTCGCCTGGACCCCGTCGAGGACCGGCATCCGGATGTCCATCACCACGACGTCGGGCCGGTGCTGGTGCGCGAGGTCCACCGCCCGCTGCCCGTTGTCCGCCTCGGCCACCACCTCGAACGCCGGGTCGGGGGCCAGGATCAGCGCCAGGCCTCGCCGCACCAGCGGCTGGTCGTCCGCGATCAGCACCCTGATCCGTTCCGCGGTTCCCGTCATCCGAGCCGTTCCTCTCCGTCCGCCGGCGCCACCGGCAGACTGGCCACCACCCGGAAGCCACCACCGTCGATGCCCCCGGCCACCATGCTGCCGCCCTGCAGCGCGACGCGCTCGCGCATGCCCATCAGACCGTACCCGGTGCGGCCGGCCCGCGGTCCGGGCACACCGCCCGCGCCCACCGGGGCGTCCACCGGGGAGTCGGGCGGCGCGGCGGTGCCGTTGTCGGACACCTCGACGGTGACGCGGTCCGGGTGGTAGGTCAGCCGGACCCTCGCCCGGGCGGCCCGGCCCGCGTGCTTGCGGGTGTTGGTGAGGGCCTCCTGGACGATCCGGAACACCGCCAGGCCGGCGCTCGGCGGCAACGGGCGCTCCTCCCCCAGGACGGCGAAGTCGGTGGGCAGGCCGGCCCTGCGGGACTCCTCGACGAGCTGTCCGAGCTGCCCGACCCCGGGTTGCGGCGCGGACGGCGCCCCGCCCGACGCCCCGCCCGGAGCCGTGCCCGGCGCCCGGTCCGACCCGTCCGGCTCGTCGTCGGCCCGCAGCACGTCGAGCAGGTGGCGCATCTCGCGCAGCGCCATCCGGCCGGAGCCCTCCAAGGTGACCAGGGCCTCGCGCACCACCTCGGCGTCACCGCCGAGGTTGGCCCTGGCACCGGCGGCCATCAGCTGCATGGTGGTGATGTGGTGGGCGACGATGTCGTGCAGCTCCCGCGCGATGCGCCGCCGTTCCTGCGCCACCGCGCGGTCGGCCAGCAGCCCGCGCCTGACCTCCACCTCGCGCTGCCACCACGTCAGCCCCTCGGCCGTGACGACGACCAGCGCCGCGGCGACCACGTTGCCCGCCACGTCCCCCACCGCGGGCGGCAGCGGATACCCCCGGCCCACCAGCGGTACGGCGGCCGCCACGAGGCCGGCCGGCACGGCCACCGCGACGCCGCGGGACCGGGCCACGGCGAACAGCGCGACGCAGAGCGTGCCGGTGAAGTGCGGCGGCATCGACACGCTCAGGTTCAGCGCCAGGCCGAGGACCAGCACCCCCGCCAGCGAGGCCAGCGGGTGGCGGCGCCTGGTGAGCAGCGGCACGGCCGCCAGTACCAGCAGGACCAGCGCGGTCGCGGCGATCGGCGGTCTTCCGTCCGAGCCGCCGATCGTGTAGCCGAGGAGGTCCAGGACGGCCACCCCGACGGCCACCAGCGCGTCACCGGCCGTCCAGGGCAGGCCGGCGCCGCTCGGCTCCGGCGACGGCCGAAGTGGCAGTGGCAGCAGTGGCCCGTGGTGCGTCGACATGCTGTGGCGCTCCTCTCTACGGCCGGTCGGCCGCCCCGGGCCCCGCCGGTCCACCGAGACCGCCGCCCGTGAGCCGTCCCCTCGCGGCGGCCCGCGGCCCGGGGAGCGCTCCGGCGTCCCCGGTCGATCCTCCCAGCGGCCCCCGGCCCCGGGCAGGCTCCCGGGACCGATCCCGGACCGGGCCCCTGGTCCTGGCCGGGGCCGTACCCCGGGGCCCCGGTCCTGATCGCGTTCCCGCCCCCGGCGCCGGCGCCGTTACTGCCGGGCCGGGGCCTGCTCCCAGGCCTGCCCGCCCGCCGGGTAGGCGTACAGCGGCCGGTCCTTCACCGCGCTGGTGCGGAACGGGGTGCCGTGGCCGAGGTCGACGGGCAGCATCCCCTTCCGGTTGCCGCTGGTCCACTCCAGTTCCAGGTACCAGCTGACGTCGTGGGTGGTGGTCTCGGCGGTGACCTCGATGACCGCCGGTTCGCTCTGGGTCACGACCACCGGCAGGCTGCCGCTGCCGTCGGCCACGACCGGGACGGGGCGGGCCGCGTCCAGGTCGATGCGGTAGGAGCGGGCGCCGACTCCACCGGCGCAGCCCTCGCCCATGGAGTAGGCGTTCCAGGCGAGCGGGGCCGCGACCCGGGTGACCCGGACGTTGAGACCCGTCAGCAGCACGGTGTCCCAGCCGGTGCCCTGCACGGTGAGCTTGACCGACCGGGAGTGGCCCGGCACCGCGCCGACCTGGGAGGCCCAGCCCGCCGCCTCCGGCACGGCGGGCGGTCGGGGGACCTCGGACGGCGGGCGGTTGACGACGTACTGGTCGCACTTGGCGTCCCAGCCGGACGGGTGGACGGCGACGCTGATCGGTGCGCTGGTGCTCGGGTCCGCCCCGCCGGTCGCCCCGGGCGGGCTCGCCCCGGCAGCGGCGACGGCGGCGGCCGCGGACAGCTGCGGGGACAGGGACGGGGGCACGGACGGGGCCGGGGATCCGGTGGACGACCCGGCGTCGGCGGCCCGGGCGGGGTCGGTCTCCCCGTCCGGACGGAGCCTCAGACCGGTGACGACGACCCCGACGGCGACCAGCAGCGCGATGGCCGTCACCGCGGCGAGGACGCCCCGGCGGCGGGTGCGCCGCCGGGGCGGCACCGCGGGGGCGCGGTCCGGGACGGGCTCCGGTGCCGGGGCCGCCTCCGGTGCCGGAGTCGCGGGCGGTACCGGGGTCGCGGGCGGTGCGGGTGCCACCGGCTCAGGGGCGGCGGTCGGCCTGTTCCCACGCGTCGCACGGACGACGACCCACAGCCGGTACAGCTCGACGCGTTCCTGCGGCGTCGCCTCGCACACCCGCGAGAAGTGGTCCAGCGGGGCGAACTCCGTCGGCATCACATCGCCGTTGCAGTAGCGGTGCAGGGCCGACGTGCTCAGGTGCAGCCGCTTCGCCAGCGCTCCGTAACTGAGCCCCGACCGGCTCTTCAGCTCCTGCAGCAGCCGGGCGACCTCGTCCGTCTCCCTCAACTTCCCGATTCCCTTCGGCACTGTTCCTTCACCCGCCCCCGGCAGTCGGGCTCGGCACCGTCACGTCCCCCGCCCCCGCCCCCGCCCCCGGCGGCTGTGGCGCGGGCTCCGGCAGACAAGCACGCGGCACGCCGTCCCACGGTTCCGCCATCCCGCGAACGCGTCCCAGGAAGCTTACGTCTTCCCAGCTCAGAGCGGGTACGGGCGTCCCCGGGTCCCTGATCGCCGGCTCACCGTTGTGGCCGGGACGAGCGGGCGGACAAGCTGGCGACCAACACCGAGAAGGAGCACCTGTGAGCACTGTTCGGGCGGCCCGTTCCGCCATACGCACCACCGACCGTTTCAACCGCGGCGCGGTGGCACTGACGATGGGCGGGGTCCTGCTGATGACCGCGGCCTGCGGTGACGAGCAGGGCAAGGGCGGTGAAGCGGCCGGCCCGGCGGGTGCCTCCGCCACCGCCGCCCCCGGCGCCACCGGGGACGGGAACGCGAACACGACCACCTCGAAGACGTCCGCCGCCGTGCTGGACGTCGAGCCGAAGGACGGCGCCCGCGGCGTCGCGCCGAACGCCCTGCGGGTGTCCGTCTCCAAGGGCAGGCTCACCACCGTCGACGTGACCGACAAGGACGGCAAGCCCGTCCAGGGCTCGATCACCCCGGACGGCACCGGCTGGAAGCCCGCCGCCGCGCTCACCCCCGGCACGGCGTACACGGTGAACGCCCAGGCGGCGGACGCCGACGGCCTGGTGGCCGCGTCCACCTCCGCCTTCACCACGCTCACGCCCGAGAAGCAGGTGTCCACCAACGACAACATCGGCGACGGCCAGACGTACGGCGTGGGCATGATCGTCAAGGTGGACTTCAGCACGAAGGTCGTGAACAAGGACGCCGTCGCCAAGGCGATCACCTTCGAGACGGACAACGGCACCGAGGTGAAGGGCCACTGGTTCGACGACAACCGGCTGGACTTCCGCCCGGCCGAATACTGGAAGCCGGGCACCAGGGTGACCATCCACTACCGGCTGAAGAACGTCGAGGTCGCCCCGGGCGTGTGGGGCGACGTCGACAAGGACGAGCCGTTCAGCATCGGCCGCTCCCAGGTCTCCACCGCGGACGCCGCCACGCACCAGATGACGGTCGTCCGGGACGGCAAGAGCACCACCGTGCCCGCCACGCTCGGTGACGCGAAGCACCCGTCGTGGGGCGGCACCATGGTGATCATGTCCAAGGAGAAGGTCACCCACATGAACTCCCAGACCGTCGGCCTCGGCAACGAGTACGACATCCCCGCCGTCCCGCACGCGATGCGGCTGACCAGGAGCGGCACCTACCTCCACGGCAACTACTGGTACGAGGGCGACCCCTTCGGCAAGGCGAACACCAGCCACGGCTGCGTCGCGCTCAAGGACACCGAGGGCGGCAGCGACACCTCCAGCGCGGGGGCGTTCTTCAACAGCTCGCTGATCGGCGACGTCGTCACGATCGTGAACACCAAGGAGAAGACCGTCGCCCCCGACAACGGCCTGGGCGGCTGGAACCTCCCCTGGGCGAACTGGTAACCCCCACCCGCCCCGGCCGGCTCCAGAAGCCGACGGACTGCCACCGACCGCGACAGCGACAGCGGAGCCGCCGTGCAAGAGGCCCCCGGGCCCCTCCTCACCACGGCGGCTCCGCCACGCCCGGGCGCGGCCTCGGGCAGGCGTCAGGCGTCAGGCGTCAGGCGTCAGGCGTCAGGCGGGCATGCCCGGCTCGGCGAGACCGCTCTCGTAGGCGATGATGACCAGTTGGGCCCGGTCCCGGACGTTCAGCTTGGCCAGAAGGCTGCTCACATGCGTCTTCACGGTGGGCAGGCTGATCACCAGCCGCTGGGCGATCTCGGCGTTCGACAGCCCGTTCGCGATCAGCACGAGCACCTCCTGCTCCCGCCTGGTGAGCCCGACGAGCCGAGGGGCCGGCCGCGCCGTCGGCCGGGTGCGGGAGACGGTCTCGATCATGCGGCGTGTGACCGTGGGCGCCAGGACGGCCTCGCCGGTGGCGATGACGCGGATGCCGGCGACCAGGTCCGAGGGCGAGGCGTCCTTCAGCATGAATCCGCTCGCGCCCGCCTGGAGGGCCGGGTAGACGTACTCGTCCATGTCGAACATCGTCAGGGCCAGCACCCGTACGCCGGCCATGGTCTCGTCGGAGCAGATCTCCCGGGTGGCCGCGATGCCGTCCATGACGGGCATCCGCAGGTCCATCAGGACGACGTCGGGCCTGAGCTCCCGGGCGAGTTCCACCGCCCGGGCGCCGTCACCGGCCTCGCCGACGGTCTCCATCCCCGGTGTCGAGTCGACGAGGACGCGGAAGCTCCCGCGCAACAGCGCCTGATCGTCCGCGATCAGCACCCGGACCGCCTCGGCCATCCCGCATTCCCCGCAAACTGCTCATCGAGCCCTCGAAGTCCGCGATTCTAGCAGCAGCGCCTGTTCCGTCCCCTCAACTGCCTTTGGGCATAAGCCCTGTTGAGGGCGGTCGGCCGAGGCCGGAGCACCCCGGCCGGCCGCGCCCGTCACGCGACGTCGAGCCCCTCCCCGCCCGTCCCGTCAACCGTCCCAACGCCGGTGGCGCAGCCAGCCGGCCGCCAGTGCCACGACGGTCCACGCGAGGAGGACGGCGAACCCGGTGAGCGCGTCGTCCGAGCCGACCGTGAGCATCCGCATGCCGGCCCGGTCGGGGAGGTACCGGACCATCTCCTTGGTCGCGCCGATGGTGGACAGGATCTGGGAGCCGGCGAGCACCATCGGGAGCAGGACGGCCAGCGGGACGACGGCGCCGCGGGCCGTCGAGGCCACGCCCGCCGCGAACAGGCTCATCATCGTCAGATAGACCACGGCGCCGGCGAGGGCGCGGGGGACACCACTCGTGTCGATGCCGGCGCCGTGGGGACCGAGGGCGAACTGCGTGAGCAGGTAGCCGAGGACGGTGACGGGGATCGCGACGGCCACCGCGGCGGCGGCGGTGACGGCCGCCTTCGCCAGGTAGAGCCGCCCGCGCCGGGGCACGGCGAGCAGCGAGACCCGCATCATGCCGGACGAGTACTCGCTCGAGACGAGGAGCACGGCGAACACGATCAGCGCCAGCTGGCCGTAGAGGACTCCGTCCATGCCGGTCTGCTCGGGGGTGAAGTCGGAGCGGAGCAGGGGGTTGTCCGACTCGATCGCCTTCCTCGCGGACCAGCCGCCCAGGGCGGAGAGGAAGAGGCTGGCGGGGGCGAACAGCAGCAGCGCGACGAACGTGCCGCGGACGCCGCGCAGTTTGGTGAACTCGGCCCGCATGGCCGCGGCCGTCTCAGACACGGGTGCTGCTCCCTTCGGGGCCGGTGAGCTTGAGGAAGGTGTCCTCGAGCGATCCCGTGTGGGTGCTCAGCTCTTCGAGCGGGAGGTCGCCCGCCGCGGCCAGCCGGTTGATCTCGGCCGCCGTCATGCCGTCGACCTCCAGGCTGCCGTCGTGCGCGAGGCTCAGCGAGGCGCCGTTCCGTTCCAGTTCCCGGTGCAGGCGCAGGGGTTCGGAGGTCCGCACCCGCACGTAGGTCCGTGCGTGGCGCCGGATGAACTCCTCCGTGCCGGTCTGGGTAAGCAGTCGTCCGCGGCCGATGACGACCAGGTCGTCCGCGACCACGGACATCTCGGCCATCAGGTGGCTGGAGACGAGGACGGTCCGGCCCTCGGCGGCCATCGAGCGCAGCAGGTCGCGCAGCCATCGGATGCCCTCGGCGTCCAGGCCGTTGACCGGCTCGTCGAGCACCAGGACGGGCGGGTCGCCGAGCAGGGCCGCGGCCAGGCCGAGCCGCTGTCCCATGCCGAGGGAGAACGTGCCGACCCGCCGCCGGGCCGCTCCGGTCAGGCCGACCGCCTCCAGGACCTCCGCGACCCGTCGCCGGTCGATCCGGTTGCTCTGCGCGATCCAGCGCAGATGGTCGGCGGCGGTCAGGCTGCGGTGCGCGACCGCCGTCTCCAGCAGGGCGCCGACCTGCCGGGCGGGGTACGTCAGTTCGTGATAGGGGCGGCCGCCGATGAGGGCGGTTCCGGCATCCGGGCGGGTGAGGCCGAGGATCATGCGCATCGTCGTGGACTTCCCGGCCCCGTTGGGGCCCAGGAATCCGGTGACGGCGCCCGGCCGCACCGTGAAGGTGAGGCCTGCCACGACGGTGGTCTCCCCGTACCGCTTGGTCAGGTTCTGGACTTCGATCACGGGACGAGTCTCGTCGGGCGGGCCGGCCGGCCGCATCGGTCCGGGGTCGGGATTCCGCGGCGGCCCGCGCGGGCCGAACCCATACCTGCGGATGAGTCCGGCACCCGGGAACGGGTCGGGCTCAGTACGGCAGTGTCACCACGATCCGAAAGCCGCCGCCCGGCCGCGGCCCGGCGCCGAAGGTGCCGCTGTGCGCGGCGACCCGCTCCTTCATCCCGACCAGGCCCATCCCCCCGACGGGCACGGTGGGCCGGTGCCCGGGCCCGGGGCCCTCGTCGGTGATGTCGATCGTCAACGTGCCCTGGACGGCCGCGATCCGGACCCGGCAGCGGGTGGGCGCGGCATGCTTGACGACGTTGGTCAGGGCCTCCTGGACGATCCGGAACACGGACAGCGCGACACCGTTCGGGGGCTCCTCCTCGTACTCGCTCCGCAGGTCGACGCGGACTCCGGCGGCCTCGGCCGTGCGCACCAGGGCCGGCAGGTCCGTCAGCCCCTGGACCGGCCGCAGGTCGCCGGCGCCGCCGTCCTGCTCGCGGCGCAGCACCTTGAGGGTGGCCCGCATGTCACGCAGCGCCCGGCGGCTGATGTCCTCGATCACCGCCAGGGCTTCCCGCGCCTCCTCGGGGCGGGTGGTGGCCACGTGGTTGGCGACGCTCGCCTTGATCGCGATCACGCCCACGCTGTGGGTGACGACGTCGTGGATGTCACGGGCGATGCGCAGGCGTTCCTCGGCCTTCGCCTGCTCGGCCGCGTGCTCGATGGCGCGCCGCAGGCTCTCCCGCCGTTCCCTGACCGCGGCCCCCGTCGCCCAGGTGGCGCCGAGGACGAGCACTCCGAGCACGACCTGTACGGCCCTGCTCCCGCCCTGGTACCCCTGCCCTCCCGACACCGTCATCAGGACCGCGCCGGCCGTGCACAGCCCGGCGACGAGGGCCACGGAAAGCCCCGGTCGTCCCCTCCTGGTGGTGGCCACCAGGTACAGGGCGTAGGCGGCGGCGAGGAAGGGGGTCGGCCCGACCCCGGCGACCAGCGCCACCCAGGCGGCGGTGAACGCGACCGCGAACACCGGGACCGGCCACAGCCTCCGTACGACCAGCGGCAGCGCGGTGCCCAGGGACAGCAGCCACACGGCGGTGGCGCTCACCTCGCCGCCGTCGGCCGGACGCAGCACCGACACCTGCGGGAGGATCACGAACCCGAGCGCGGCCAGCACGTCCAGTGTGATCAGGCGCCGACGAGGAGCATTACCCATGTGCCGAACGTAGGGGGCCGGTTCGAGGCACGTCCAGTACGGGCGTGGGCCAAGGCCCGTATGTACGGCGATCGCCCCGCGGGTGTGCTGTCGCCCGCCGACTGCCGGGCCAATTGGTCCGCACCATAGGCCTGTCGACAATTCCCCCCTGTCACTGGATAAACATCCGTTCCTCGGGAAACAGCCGTCACCTCTCCGTTTCGGCCACCGTCCGTCGCGGCCGCGCGGCGCCCGGAACGGAGGGAGAGCGTCCGGCGGCGGGGGCGCGCCGGGCCCGGGGCCGCTGGGGCCACGGGCTCACCCGCCGGTCCGGGGGGCCGCCGGCGTCCGCGCGCCGCACCCCTCCGGCGAAGACATACCGATGACCGGATAGTCACTCATGAAGCGGAACGGCCTCTTTCACTTGACAGCGGAACTTGCGTTCCGATCATTCGCCTACCCATACTCGCTTGAGCACCGGACCGGCCTTTCTCCTGCAAAGAATGACGCACCGAAGAAAGACGAGCCGTACGACGTGCCAAACGGGGGACGTGCAATATGGGGATCAACCTGTTCATCATCAGCGACAATCCGGTTTCACTCGCCGGACTGGAGACAATCATCGAACAGGATGACAGATTCACGCTCATCGGCCGGGCCGTGGGCGTCCTCGACGGCATGCGATGTCTCGAGAACACCGAATTACAGCCGCACGTGGTCATCCTGGGCGAGCCGTCCTCGAAGAGGTCCATCTACGAGAACGCCCAGCAGATCGTCTCGACATACCGCCGCCACAAGACCAGGCCCAAAATGATGGTGGTGTCGCAGAACGACGACGACGACGCCGTCTTCACCGCCCTGCGCGTCGGGGTCAGCGGATACCTCTCGCACATGAGGTCCTCCGAGGAACTCCTCCACTCCATCGAGATCGTGGCCAAGGGGGGCGCCGTCTTCAGCCGGACCATCGCCTCCCGGCTCAGCCTGCATTTCTCCACCGTGCAGATCCTGCCGGAGACGACCGGGCTGTCCGAACTGACCAGCAGGGAACTCGAGATCCTGGAACTGGTCGCCGGCGGACTGAGCAACCACCAGATCGCCCGTCGGATCTTCCTGGCGGAAAAGACCGTACGCAATTACGTCTCGCGAATCTTCGCGAAACTGGAGGTGCACGACCGGGCCTCCGCCGCCGTGCTGGCCCGCGACGCCGGTCTCGGAAAGGAGACACGGGAAGTCCGCACCGCGTAGCACGAGTTCACCTCAGGCGTGGCATGACATAGCTCTGCCGAACGCGCCTGACCCGCAGGAAGAAGCTCCGGTTGGAGCGGGTGGCCGACGACGGCCCCGCCGAGCCGGGGCTTCGGCGTGCCATGCCCGAAATGAGCATTCCGGCCCCATCGGAACACAAGGAGTGAACGAGTCGTGTCCCCCACCGAGTTGCCCCTCGTCTGCCTTCCCTTCGCGGGCAGCGGAGCCGGGTTCTACCGCGCCTGGAACGTCGCACCGCCCGGCCTCAAGGTCGTACCCCTCCAACTTCCCGGCCGCGAGGAGCTGTTCCTGGAGGAGCCGTTCACCGACGCGTCGGAGGCCGCCGCCGCCCTCGCCCCGCGAATACTGGAACTCGTGGGCAATGAGGCCCCGTTCGCGCTCTTCGGCCACAGCCTGGGTGCCGTCCTCGCGTACGAGCTGGCCCGCGAGCTGGGCGGACGCTCCGGACTCCGCCACCTCTTCGTGAGCGGGTCCCCCGGCCCCGGCAGCGGGCGCGAGCGGCGGGCGACCGGGCTGGACGACGAGGAGTTCCTGGCCCGCGTCGGCGAGTTCGCCGGCTACCGGCACGCGGCCTTCGACGACCCCGACCTACGGGATCTGCTCCTGCCCCTGCTGCGCGCCGACGTGGCGATGCACGAGGACTACGTCCCCGCCTCCGACACCCCGCTGCCGCTCCCGGTCACCTCGCTGCGCGGCGCCGACGACGGGCTCGTCTCCCGGACGCAGGCCGAGGAGTGGCGGAGCACCACCGGGGCGTCCTTCGACTACCGGGAACTGCCCGGCAGTCACATGTACCTGGTCGACTCCCCGGAGGTGCTGCTGGCCACGGTCGCGCAGGTACTCTCCGACGGCGGCGCCGCCCCGGCCGACGCCGACCGCGGAGGGTCGCCGTGCAGCTGAAGGGCAAGACGGCCGTGATCACGGGGGCGGCGCGCGGGCTCGGCCGCGCCTGTGCCGTCCGCTTCGCGGCGGAGGGCGCCGACCTGCTGCTGCTCGACATCGCCGACGACCTCCCCGGCGTGGGGTACCCCATGGGCTCGGCCGCCCAGCTCGCGCACACGGCCGACCTGTGCGCGCGGCACGGCGTCACGGTGCTCCCGGCCCACTGCGACGTGCGCGACCTCCGAAGGGTCACCTCGGTCGTGGCGGAGTGCCTCGACCGGTTCGGACGGCTGGACGTCCTGGTCAACGGCGCGGGGATCGCCGCGCCCTCCGGCCGCAGGGTCCACGAGATCACCGAGGACGAGTGGTCGCTCATGCTGGACGTCGACCTGTCGGGCGCCTGGCGGATGACCAAGGCCGTGGTCCCGGCGATGATCGAGCAGCGCTCGGGAAGCATCATCAACATCGCCTCGACGGCCGGTCTCGTGGGCTACCGGCACTTCGCCGGCTACGTGGCCGCCAAGCACGGCATGATCGGCCTGACCAAGGCGGCGGCGCTGGACTACGCGCCGCACCGCGTCCGGGTGAACGCGCTCTGCCCCGGCTCCGTCCGGGACGACCCCCTGGTCGAGGGCCGGATGCTCTCCGAGATAGCGCGCTCGCTCGACGTCCGCGTCGACGAACACGAGGAGGTGTTCGTCCAGGCCCAGCCGATGAACGCCCTCATCGAGCCCCCGGACGTCGCCGGTGCGGCCCTCTGGCTGGCGGGCGACGACTCGCGCCAGGTGACCGGCAGTGTGCTCACGGTCGACGGCGGCTTCAGCGCCCGGTGACCGTGCCCGCCCGCCCCCCTTCGGAGACGGAGATCTGATGACCGTACGCACTCCTGCCTGCCACAGCCTGGTGGTACGCGCCCGGTACCCGGTCGACCGGGAACAGAGCCGGACGTTGTTCGAACAAGAGAGCAGGGAACGGCCGGAGCTGGCGGGGTCGAGGCTGTGGACCCTGCCGCTCGCGGTGGACTCCTCGACCGGCCCCGGGCACGCCCGCGTCCGCCAGGAGGCCGAGCGGCCCCTGCACCCCTGCGGACCCCCGTTGCGCGCCGTGCTCGTGGAGTACGCCGACGGGGTCGTCGACGCGGTCCTGGTGGCGCGGCGTTCGGTGCCCTACGGCGTCCTCGTGCGGCTGGCGGCGCTCCTCCTGGACGGTGAGCCCCTCGACGGCGACCCGCTGCCCTCCCTCGACACACCGGACGCGCAGGACGCGCAAGACGGGTCGGACGGGGACACCACGCCGCTCACGGTGCCCTGGGGCCTGGGGGACCGCCAGGCGCCGGACCTCACCGCCGCCGCCGGGACGGTCCAGCTGACGGACCGTCCGGAGTGGCCCGGGGAGGAGGCCCTGGTGGCCGCGGCGGCGCTGGCGCTGGCGCGCTACCAGGGCGGGCCGGAGGCGCGCATCGCGGTGTTCGACCGCGCGTTCCGGGCGGGCGGTCCCGCGGTGCGCTCCGTCCGGGTCGACGCGGACGGCACGGTCGCGGACCTCCTCGCGGCCGGTACCGGCACTCCGCTGCCCGGCGCTGCGGTCGCGAGCGTGGGCGTGGTCCTCGGTGACGCCGCCTCTGGCACGTCCTACACCCCGTTCCCGGGGTCGGGGCTCTCCCTGGTCCTCCATCTGGAGCGGCAGCCCGACGGCACCTGCGTCGCCCGCCTCCACCACGATCCGCGCACGGTGGCCCCGCCGACCGCGGAGTGGTTCGGACGGAGCGTCCTGCACCTGGCCCGGCGGCTGCGCGCCCTGCCCGGGACGACTCCGACGGCGCGGCTGGGCCTGCTGGACCACGCCGCGGCCGAGGCCGTGACCCGGCTGGGCGGCTTCCGTCCCGCGGCCGACCCCGGCGAGCCCGCGCCCGCCGGGCCCGGGCCGGAGCGGCGGACGCCGCCGGAGACCATCGACGGGCGGATCGCGGAGCTGGCCCGGCAGCGGCCGGACGCCGTCGCGGTGACCGACGACGCGAGCAGCCTGACGTACGGCCAGCTGGACGACCGGGCGGAGCGGGTGGCCGCCGGGCTGCGCGCCCTCGGGGTGGGCGGCGCACGGGTGGGGGTGTGCCTGGAGCGGGACACCACGCTCGTCGCCACCCTGCTGGGCGTGCTGAAGGCGGGCTGCGCCTACGTCCCGATGGACGCCCGGTACCCCGAGGAGCGGCTGCGCTACACCGCGACCGACGCTCAGGTGCCGGTCGTCATCGGGGACCCGGCGCGCTTCCCCCGGATCGAGGGGGTGACCGTGGTCTCGCCCCAGGAACTGATGGACGCCCAGGAACCCCTGGAGGCCGGGAAGACCGGCAACACCGACACGGCCGCCTACGTCATCTACACCTCGGGATCCACCGGCCGCCCCAAGGGGGTCGTGGTCCCCCACCGCAACGTGCTGGCCCTGGTCGGTGCCACGTCCGCGGACCTCGGGCTCGGGCCGGACGACGTGTGGACGTTCTTCCACTCCAGCGCCTTCGACTTCTCCGTGTGGGAGATCTGGGGCTGCCTGCTCACCGGGGGCCGGCTGGTCGTCGTACCGCACTGGGCGGCCCGTGACCCGGACGAGTTCCACGAGCTGCTGGCCCGGCGGCGGGTGACCGTCCTCAGCCAGACCCCGTCCGCGTTCTCCCAGCTCATCGAGGCCGACACCCGGTCGGCACCGGGCGCCGCACCGCTCACCCTGCGGCTGGTCGTCTTCGGCGGCGAACCGCTGAACACGGCGATGCTGGGGCGGTGGTTCGCCCGTCACTCCCCCGCCCGGTGCCGGCTGGTCAACATGTACGGCATCACGGAGACGACCGTCCACGTCACCGCGCAGGAGGTGACCTCGCGCGAGGTCCTGGAGCGGTCCCGGTCCGTGGGCCGGGCGCTGCCCGGCTGGTGGGTGTCGGTCCGGGACGAGCACGGCCACGTCCTGCCGCCGGGGCCCGCCGGTGAGATCTACGTGGGTGGTGCCGGGGTGGCCGACGGCTACCTCGGCCGTCCCGAGCTGACGGCGGACCGTTTCGTCGACGACCCGGTGACCGGGGAGCGGGTGTACCGCAGCGGCGACCGGGGCCGGCTGAGGCCGGACGGCCGGCTCGACCACCTCGGCCGGCTGGACAACCAGGTGAAGGTGCGGGGCCACCGGATCGAGCTGGACGAGATCACCTCCGTCCTGGCCTCGGACCCCGGGGTCGCCGACGCGGCGGTCGTCTTCCGGGAGGGCGAGGCGGGGGACCCGGCCGGCGCCCGCATCGACGCCTACGTGGTGCTCCGGGACGGCGGTTCGGTGGACCAGGTCTGGCGGACGGCCCGGCGCGTGCTGCCGGACCACATGCTGCCGGCCGGCCTCACCGGGGTGTCCGGCATCCCGCTGACCCTCAACGGCAAGCCGGACCTCTCCCGGCTCCCGGCCCCGTCCGCCGGCCCTGCCCCGGCCCCGGCTCCGACCGCGGCACCGGCACCGGCACCGGCACCGGCACCGGTCACGGACCGGGACGGCGCCACGGCGGATCCGGAGGCGAAGGGCGGCGACCTCGGGACCGAGATCCTCGCCGTGTGGTCCGGTCTGCTGGGTGTCGACGTGGAACCCGACGGCAACTTCTTCGAACTCGGCGGCAACTCCCTCCTGGTGGTCCGCATGCTGTCGGACCTGCGGCAACGGGGGCTGCCCAAGGTGACGCCGCGCGAGTTCTACGGGAACTCGACGGCGCGGTCCTTCGTGGAGCTGGTCCTCGGCCGCGTCGGGGAGACCCCGTAGCCGTCCTCGCACTCAGACCAGCGGTGTTCACACCAAGGGAGCGAAGAAGTACGTGACGCGGTGGGCGAAGAGGCCGGTGCCGTCCGTCCGGAAGAAGTCGGCGAACCGCAGGCTCACCGCGTCACCCCCCTTGAGCGTTCCGGTGAAACTGCCGCGCACCGCGGCCTCCCGCCCGGACAGCAGCAGCTGGTCGACCGTGTGCCGGCCGTCGGCGATGACCCGCTCCCCCTGGTAGAAGGCGGTCAGTTCGCCCCGGCCGACCAGGGGCTGGTAGCCCGGCCGTTCGTAGGTCGCGTCGGCGGTGAAGAGTTCCACCAGTTCGTCGAAGCGGTTGGCGTCGACCAGCGTGTAGTAGCGGCGGACCGCGTCCTGGATCGGGGAGGCTCCGGTCATGACTGCATGCTCCCCGCCAGGCCGCGCGGCCGCATGTCGGTCCACCGCCGGTCGATGTACTCCAGGCAGGTGTCGCGGGTGCCCTCGGTGTGGGCGACCGCCCAGCCGTCGGGCACCGCGAGGGAGGCCGGCCACAGGGAGTGCTGCCCCTCGTCGTTGACGAGCACGAGGTAGCCGGCGTCCGGGTCCTCGAACGGGTTCGTCATGGGATGTCCTCATCTCTGCGTCTACGGAATCTCTGCGTCTACGGATCTACGGACTTCTGGAGCTGGTCTCCGGTCTCTCCCCGCGGGCCCGGGGAACCGTGGCCGCGGTTGCCCGGGCCCACGGTTCCCCGGCACTCGGTTTCCCGGCACGCGGTTCCCCGGCACGCCGCTCAGGAGAGCCGGCGCATCCTCTCGGCGAGGATCGGCCCGATCACCCGCAGCGCCTCCGGGCCGGCCATCGCGGCGTGGCCGCAGTCGACCGTGCGGTGGTCGAGCGGCCCGTCGATGTACGGGGCCCACATCTCCGGGGTGACCAGGTCGGACGGGTCCTTCCGGGTGGCCGCGAACACGACGGCCTCCGTCGCCACCGGCGTGTGCCGGTGGGCGGGGGTGATCCGGAGGTCGTTGGCCATGACCCGCAGGACGTCGGCGATCCGGTCCTCGGTGAAGTCGGCCACGGCCGCGTGGTGCTCACGGGCCAGCTCCGTGAACCGCGCGTACGTAAGCGGTTCCCCGTCGCCGACGGGCACTCCGAACGCCGTCAGCAGCGTCCGGTACACCATGGACGTGTCGAGGGTCGCCTCCTCGGCGAGTTCCTCGGCGGTCCTGGGCCGCGCGGGCTGCGCGTCGAGGAGGACCAGGAACGGGACGTCGAACCCGCGCTCCCGCAGCCGGGCCGCCATGGCGTGGGCGACCACCCCGCCGAACGACCAGCCCAGCAACGGGAAGGGGCCCTCGGGACGCAGCCGGAGGAGCTCGGCGATGTAGTCGTCGGCGATCTCCTCGACGCTGCCCGGCAGGTCGTCCGGCTCGGACAGTCCACGGGCCTGGATGCCGTAGACGGGCACCTCCGCGGGCAGGTGCCGCAGCAGTCCGGCGTACGACCAGCTCAGGCCGCCGCCCGGGTGGACGCAGAACAGCGGCACGCCCTCGGCGCGGGGCCGCAGGGGCAGGACGACACCGAAGGCGTCGGCCGAGCCGTCGTGGTCCGCGTCGAGGCGGCGGGCGAGCCCGGCCACGTCGGAGGTCTCGAACAGGGCGCGCAGCGGCAGCTCCACGCCCAGCACGTCCCGGACGCGGTCGATCAGCCGGGTGGCGAGCAGGGAGTGGCCGCCCAGGTCGAAGAACCCGTCGTCCACGCCGACCCGCTCCACCCCGAGGACCTCGGCGAACAGCCCGGCCAGCACCGCCTCCTGGGGGGAGGCGGGCCCGCGGCCGGCGGTGCCCCGGTCCGGGGCCGGCAGGGCTCGGCGGTCGAGCTTGCCGTTCGGGGTCAGCGGCAGGGCGGGCAGGGTGAGCACGGCCGACGGCACCATGTACTCGGGCAGCCGCAGGCGCAGGGCGTCCCGGAGGTCGCGGCGTTCGGCGAGGTGCGGCGCGTCGGCCGGCTCGTCGGGCACCACGTAGGCGACCAGCCGCTGGTCTCCCGGCCGGTCCTCCCGTACCACCGCCACGGCGTGCGCCACGCCGGGCTGTTCCCGGAGCAGGACCTCGATCTCGCCCGGTTCGATCCGGAAGCCCCGGATCTTGACCTGCTGGTCGGCCCGGCCGGCGAACTCCAGCAGGCCGTCCCGGTTCCAGCGCACCAGGTCGCCAGTGCGGTACATGCGGGTGCCCGCCGGGCCGTACGGGTCCGCCACGAAGCGCTGGGCGGTCAGCCCGGGCTGCCCCAGGTACCCGCGCGCCACGCCGGCGCCGGCGATGTACAGCTCGCCCACCACGCCGGGCGGCACCAGGCCGAGGCGCTCGTCGAGGACGTGCACCCGCGTGTTGGCGATCGGCGTTCCGATGGGCGTGCGCTCCGGTGCCGCCCCGGGGGCGATGCCGGCCGCCGTGGACCAGATGGTGGTCTCGGTCGGTCCGTACAGGTTGACGACCTCGGCGGCGCGGGCGGCGAGGGTCCGCGCGAGGTCGGGCGGGAGCGCCTCGCCGCCCACCAGGACCCGGAGCCCGTCGAGGCACTCGGGTTGCTCGTCGGCGAGGGCCCGCCACAGCGTGGGGGTCGCCTGCATGACGGTGGCTCCGGTGGCCCGGAGCAGACCGGCGAGCGCGGCGGGCGTGCGGGCCGTGTCACGGTCGGCGAGCACCAGCGTGGCGCCGCTGGTCAGCGGCAGGCAGAGCTCCAGCACGGAGATGTCGAACCCGACGGTCGTCACACCCAGCCAGCGGTCCCCGGTGGTCAGCGGGAAGCGCGCGGCCATGTCGGCGAGGAAGTTCGACAGCGCCCCGTGCTCCACGACCACGCCCTTGGGCGCGCCCGTGGATCCGGAGGTGTAGAGGACGTAGGCCGGGTCCGCGGCGCCGGCGACCGGCGCCGGGTCGGTGTCCGGGCACAGTGCCAGGGCGGCCGCGGTGCCGGGGGCGTCGGTGACGACCGTCGCCGAGGACGGACGCTCCGCGAGGGCGTCCGCTCCGGCGCCCGTGGCGACGGCGTCGCTGGTGAGCAGGAGGGCGGGGGCGGCCTCGGTGAGGATGTGCGCCACCCGGGCGCTCGGGAACTCCGGGTCGACCGGCAGGTAGGCCGCGCCCGTCTTGAGGACGCCGAGGAGTGCGGCCACCAGGTCCGCCGACCGCTCGTACATCAGCGCCACCGTGTCGCCCGGTCGGATGCCCCGGGCGAGCAGCCAGTGGGCGATCCGGTTGGCCCGGGCGTTCAGCTGCGCGTAGCTGAGCCGCGCGGCCCCGGCGACCAGGGCCTCGGCCTCGGGCGTCCGGGCCGCCTGCGCGGCGAACAGCTCCGGCACGGTCGTCGCCGGCACGTCCCGGCCGGTGTCGTTCCAGCCCGACAGGAGATGGTGCCGCTCCTCGGGCGTGAGGACGTCGACCTGGGCCACCGGAAGTTCCGGCCGCGCGGCCAGCCCCTCCAGCAAGCGCACCCACCGGCCCAGGAACCCCTCGACGGTGGACCGGTCGAAGAGGTCCGTCGCGAACTCCGCGACCCCGCGCACCCCGCCACCCGGCTCCTCGACCAGGCTGAGGGTGAGGTCGACCCGGGACACGCCCGTGCCCACCGGTTCCTCCGCCACCTCCAGGCCGGGCAGTTCGAAGCGGGCCTGCTCGGTGTTCTGCAAGGCCAGCATCACCTGGAACAGCGGATGCCGAGCCGCCGACCGCCGGGGGTTCAACTCCTCCACCAGGTACTCGAACGGCACGTCCTGATGCGCGAACGCACCCAGACCCGCCTCGCGCACCCGACCCACCAGCTCGGCGAACGACGGATCACCCGACACGTCCGTCCGCAGCACCAGCGTGTTCACGAAGAACCCGACCAGGTCGTCCAGGGACCCGTCGGAGCGACCGGCCACCGGAGAGCCGATGGGGACGTCCTCCCCCGCACCCAGGCGGGACAGCAGCACGGCGAGACCCGCCTGCAACACCATGAACAACGTCGCGTTCGACGACCGCGCGAGCTCGCCCAGTGCGCGGTGCAGGTCCGGGCCCAGCTCGAACGACGCCGTCCCTCCCGCGTACGAGGCCACCGCCGGCCGAGCACGGTCGGCCGGCAGGCTCACCTCCTCCGGAAGTTCCGCCAACTGGCCGCGCCAGTAGGCGATCTGACCGTCGCGCACCTCGTCCAGGACCTCGCGCTGCCACAGCGTGTAGTCCGCGTACTGCACCGGCAGCGGCTCCCACCCGGGCGCCGAACCCTCCAACCGGGCCGTGTACGCCTCCGCCAGATCACGCGCCAGCGGCGCCAACGACCAACCGTCACCCGCGATGTGGTGCAGCACGACGAGCAGGACGTGCTCCGACGGGCCCGAGGCGAACAACCACGCCCGGAGCGGGATCTCCGCCGCCAGGTCGAAGGCGTACCGGGCGGCCTCGGCCATCGCGTCGCGCAGTCCGCCGGCGTCGACCTCCACCGTCACCAGCGGGACCGGCGCCTCGGCCAGCACCCGCTGGCACGACTCGCCGTCCACCTCCGCGAACACCGTCCGCAGCGACTCGTGCCGGCCCACCACGTCGTCCAACGCGGCCGCCAGCGCACCCCGGTCCAACGCGCCCGACAACCGCAGCCCCAAGGGCATGTTGTACGTCGCCGACGGACCCTCCAAGCGGTGCAGGAACCACAGCCGCTGCTGAGCGAACGACAACGGCAACCGCTCCGGCCGCACCCCCGCCACCAACTCCGGGCGCACCACACCACCGGAAGACAACCGCTCCGCCAACCCGGCCACCGTCGACGACTCGAACACCGCACGCAACGGCAGCTCCACACCCAGCACCGACCGCACCCGGCTCACCAGCCGGGCCGCCATCAACGAGTGACCGCCCAGACCGAAGAACCCGTCGTCGATCCCGACCCGGTCGACCCCCAGCACCTCCGCGAACAGACCGCAGAGGATCTCCTCCTGCGGCGAGCGCGTCGTCCGCACCGCCCGCGGCGCGTGGTCGGGGTCGGGGTCGGGCAGGGCGGCCCGGTCGAGCGCACCGTCCGCCGTCAGCGGGAGGGCGGGGACGGGCATGACCACCGCGGGCAGCCGGTGTTCCGGCAGCCGGTGCTTCAGGTCCTCGTGCAGGCGCGACACGGAGAACTGGTTCATGACGAGCGGCACCACATAGGCCACCGACCGCGTCGCCTCGCCGTCCACCACCACGGCGGCCTCGGCGACGCCGGGCAGTGTCCGCAGGACGGCTTCGATCTCCAGGGCGGCGGCCAACGGGTCGGCGGGGCCGACGAGTTCCAGGTGCCCGTCGTCGGTCCGGCGGCGGGCCAGGTCACCCGTGCGGTACATCCGCGCGTCCGGCGCACCGAACGGATCCGGCACCCAGCGCTCCGGGTTACTGCCGGCCAGGTCGCTCTCCGCGCCCCTGGCGTACAGCTCGCCCACGACACCCCGTGGCACGAGTCGGAGGTTCCGGTCCAGGACGTAGTCCAGCCGCGACAGTTCGCGGTGTTCGTCGGGGGCGAGGATGTCGGCCTGACCGACCGGCAGCTCCGGCCGCGCGGTCAACGCCTCCAGCAGCCGCACCCACCGGTCGAGGAACCCCTCGACGGTGGACCGGTCGAACAGGTCCGTCGCGAACTCCGCGACACCCCGCATCCCGCCGCCGGGCTCCTCGGCGAGGCTGAGCGTGAGGTCCATCCGGGACACGCCCGTGCCCACCGGTTCCTCCGCCACCTCCAGGCCGGGCAGTTCGAATCGCGCCTGCTCGGTGTTCTGCAAGGCCAGCATCACCTGGAACAGCGGATGCCGAGCCGCCGACCGCCGGGGGTTCAACTCCTCCACCAGGTACTCGAACGGTACGTCCTGATGCGCCAGCGCGCCCAGACCCGCCTCACGCACCCGGCCGACCAGCTCGGCGAACGACGGATCACCCGACACGTCCGTCCGCAGCACCAGCGTGTTCACGAAGAACCCGACCAGATCGTCCAGCGCCTCGTCCGAACGCCCCGCGACGGGAGAACCGATGGGGACGTCCTCCCCCGCCCCCAACCGGGACAGCAGCACCGCCAAGGCCGCCTGGAGCACCATGAACACCGTGGCGTCATGGGCACGCGCCACCTCGCCGACGGCACGGTGCAGGTCCGGATCGAGGACGAAGGACGTCATGTCGCCGGCATAGGAGGCCACGGCCGGCCTGACCCGGTCGGCGGGCGGGCTTACCTCCTCGGGAAGGCCTGCCAACTGGCCACTCCAGTAGGCGATCTGGCCGTCGAGAACGTCGTCCAGGACCTCACGCTGCCACAGCGTGTAGTCCGCGTACTGCACCGGCAGCGGCTCCCACCCCGGCGCCGCACCCTCCAGCCGGGCCGTGTACGCCTCGGCCAGGTCACGGGCCAGCGGCGCCATGGACCAGCCGTCACCAGCGATGTGGTGCAGTACGACGAGCAGGACGTGCTCCGACGGACCGGTACCGAACAGCCATGCCCGAATGGGCAGTTCGGTCGAAAGGTCGAAGGCGTACCGCGCGACCTCGTCCAACTCCCGGCGCAAAACTGCCGGTTCGACCTCGGACACCTCGAACGGCACCTGAACTCCGGCCAGCACCCGCTGGCACGGCTCGCCGTCCACCTCCGCGAACACCGTCCGCAGCGACTCGTGCCGACCCACCACGTCATCCAACGCGGCCGCCAACGCACCCCGGTCCAACGCGCCCGACAACCGCATCGCCAACGGCATGTTGTACGTCGCCGACGGCCCCTCCAAGCGGTGCAGGAACCACAACCGCTGCTGCGCGAAGGACAGCGGCAACCGCTCCGGCCGCACCCCCGCCACCAGCTCCGGCCGCACCACCGCACCCGAAGCCAGCCGCTCGACCAGCCCGGCCACCGTCGGCGACTCGAACACCGCGCGCAACGGCAGTTCCACGCCCAGCACCGACCGAACACGGCTCACCAGCCGCGTCGCCAGCAGCGAATGCCCGCCCAGGTCGAAGAAGTCGTCGTCGATCCCGGCCCGGTCGACCCCCAGCACCTCCGCGAACACCTCGCACAAAGCGGCCTCACGCGCCGAACGGGGCCCCCGGCCACCCTCCGACACCGACCCGCCGAAGTCGGGCACCGGCAACGCGGCCCGGTCCACCTTCCCGCTCGGGGTGAGGGGAAGCCGGTCCAGGGGGACGACGGCTGCCGGGATCATGTGGTCCGGCAGGGTGGCCCGCAGGTGTTCCCGGAGCTGCCGGGTGTCGATCCCGGTGCCCTCCTCCGGCACCGCGTAAGCCACCAGGGCGTTCTCCCGGGCGACGACCAGGGCCTGGCGAACCGCCGGATGGGTGGTGAGAGCCGCCTCGATCTCGGCCGGCTCGATCCGGAAGCCCCGGATCTTGACCTGCTGGTCGGCCCGGCCGAGGAACTGGAGGACGCCGTCGGCCGTCCAGCGGGCGAGGTCTCCCGTGCGGTACATGCGGTCGCCGGGTGCGCCGAAGGGGTTGGCCACGAACCGCTCGGCCGTCACCCCCGGCCGCCGCAGGTAGCCGTCGGCCAGCTGGACTCCGGCGATGTACAACTCGCCGGGGGCGCCGGGAGCCACCGGTCGCAGCGCCGCGTCGAGCACGTACAGGCGGGTGTTCCAGACCGGCCGGCCGATGGGTACGACCCCCGGGTCGGCGACGCTGTGCCAGGAGCTGACGTCCACCGCGGCCTCGGTCGGGCCGTAGAGGTTGTGCAGTTCCGCGTGGGGCAGCGTGTCGTGGAACCGCGCGGCCAGGTCCGCCGGGAGCGCCTCCCCGCTGCACATCACCCGGGTCAGGCCGGTGCAGCGGGCGGTGGACTCGTCGGCGAGGAACGCTTCCAGCATGGACGGCACGAAGTGGACGGTGGTGACGGCCTCCGTCTGGATCAGCCGGCTCAGGTACGCCGGGTCCCGGTGGCCTCCGGGTTCCGCGACCACGAGCGTGGCGCCGGTGACGAGCGGCCAGAAGAACTCCCAGACGGAGACGTCGAAGCTCGACGGGGTCTTCTGGAGGACCCGGTCGTCGGGGCCGAGCCCGTACTCGTCCTGCATCCACAGGAGCCGGTTGACGATGGCCCGCTGCGGGACGACAACGCCCTTGGGGCGCCCGGTGGAGCCCGAGGTGTAGATCACGTAGGCGGGAAGGCCGGGGTGCTGTTCGACGGCCGGCCCGGTGGCGTCACCGCCGTCCCCGTCGAGCAGCCCGCTGATCAGGTCGAGGTCGTCGACCACGTACGCGGGCTCCGCGTCACGGCACATGAACGCGGTGCGCTCCGCCGGGTAGTCCAGGTCCAGCGGCAGGTACGCGGCACCGGCCTTGTGCGTGGCCAGGAGCACGGCGACCAGTTCGACCGACCTGGGCAGCGCCACGGCCACCGTGTCGCCCGGCCGGACGCCCTGGGCGATGAGCCAGTGGGCGATCCGGTTGGCCCGGGCGTTCAGCTGGGCGTAGGTGAGCCGTGCGGCCCCGGCGACCAGGGCCGTGGCCTCGGGCGTCCGGGCCGCCTGCGCGGCGAACAGCTCCGGCACGGTCGTCATCGGCACGTCCCGGCCGGTGTCGTTCCAGCCCGACAGCAGCTGGTGCCGCTCCTCGGGGGTGAGGATGTCGGCCTGGCCGACCGGCAGTTCCGGCCGCGCCGCCAGCCCTTGCAACAAGCGCACCCACCGGTCGAGGAACAGCTCGACGGTGGACCGCTCGAACAGGTCCGTCGCGAACTCGGCGATTCCCCGCATCCCGCCGCCGGGCTCCTCGGCGAGGCTGAGCGTCAGGTCCATCCGGGACACACCCGTGCCCACCGGTTCCTCCGCCACCTCCAGACCCGGCAGTTCGAACCGGGCCTGCTCGGTGTTCTGCAAGGCCAGCATCACCTGGAACAACGGATGCCGAGCCGCCGACCGCCGGGGGTTCAACTCCTCCACCAGGTACTCGAACGGCACGTCCTGATGCGCCAACGCACCCAGACCCGCCTCACGCACCCGGCCCACCAGCTCGGCGAACGACGGATCACCCGACACGTCCGTCCGCAACACCAGCGTGTTCACGAAGAACCCGACCAGATCGTCCAGCGCCTCGTCCGAACGCCCCGCCACCGGCGAACCGATGGGGACGTCCTCCCCCGCACCCAGACGGGACAGCAGCACGGCGAGGCCAGCCTGCAGCACCATGAACAACGTGGCGTTCGACGACCGCGCGAGCTCGCCCAGTGCGCGGTGCAGGTCCGGGTCGAGGGCGAAGGTGGTCACGTCACCCGTGTACGAGGCGACTGCCGGCCGCACGCGGTCGGCGGCCAGGCTCACCTCCTGCGGGAGCTCCTCCAACTGGCCGCGCCAGTAGGCGATCTGGCCGTCGCGCACCTCGTCCAGGACCTCGCGCTGCCACAGCGTGTAGTCCGCGTACTGCACCGGCAGCGGCTCCCACCCGGGCGCCGCACCCTCCAGCCGGGCCGTGTACGCCTCGGCCAGGTCACGGGCCAGCGGCGCCATGGACCAGCCGTCGCCCGCGATGTGGTGCAGCACGACGAGCAGGACGTGCTCCGACGGACCGGTACTGAACAGCCAGGACCGAATGGGCAGTTCAGTCGAAAGGTCGAAGGCGTACCGCGCGGCCTCGTCCAACTCCCGGCGCAAAACTGCCGGTTCGACCTCGCACACCTCGAACGCCGCCCGGACCCCGGCCAGCACCCGCTGGCACGGCTCGCCGTCCACCTCCGCGAACACCGTCCGCAGCGACTCGTGCCGGCCCACCACGTCATCCAACGCGGCCGCCAACGCACCCCGGTCCAGCACACCCGACAACCGCAGCCCCAAGGGCATGTTGTACGTCGCCGACGGACCCTCCAAGCGGTGCAGGAACCACAACCGCTGCTGAGCGAACGACAACGGCAACCGCTCCGGCCGCACCCCCACCACCAGCTCCGGCCGCACCACCGCACCCGAAGCCAGCCGCTCGACCAGCCCCGCCACCGTCGGCGACTCGAACACCGCACGCAGCGGCAGCTCCGCAGCCAGCCGTTCACGGACACGGCCCATCAACCGCATCACCAGGAGCGAATGACCGCCCAGGTCGAAGAAGTCGTCGTCGATCCCGACCCGTTCGACTCCCAGCACCTCCGCGAACACCTCGCACAGCGCCGCCTCACGCGCCGAACGGGGCCCCCGGCCGCCCTCCGACACCAGGGCGCCGAAGTCGGGCGCCGGCAACGCGGCCCGGTCCACCTTCCCGTTCGGCGTCAGGGGTATGGCGGGGACGGTCGTGATCAGGGCGGGGACCATGTACTCCGGGAGCCGCCCGCGCAGTTCCCCGGCGATCGCGGACGGGTCGAACCCGGTGCCGGGCTCGGTCACCACGTAGGCGACCAGACGGACATCGCCCTCCCGGACGGTGTGGACGACGACGGTGGCGTGCGCCACTCCGGCGCAGCGCCGCAGCCCCGACTCGACCTCGCCCGGTTCGATCCGGAAGCCCCGGATCTTGACCTGGTGGTCGGCCCGGCCGGCGAACTCCAGCAGGCCGTCCCGGTTCCAGCGGGCGAGGTCGCCCGTGCGGTACATGCGGGTGCCGGCCGGGCCGTACGGGTCCGCCACGAAGCGCTGGGCGCTGAGCCCCGGCTGCCCCAGGTACCCGCGCGCCATACCGGCGCCGGCGACGTACAGCTCGCCCACCACGCCGGGCGGCACCAGGCCGAGGCGCTCGTCGAGGACGTACACCTGCTTGCCGGTGACCGGCCGGCCGATCGGCAGGGACGGCTCGGGGTCGTGGCCGGGCGCCATCGCGTGCAGGGTGGCGAAGGTGGTGGTCTCACCCGGTCCGTAGCCGTTGACCACGGTGAGGTCCGGGCAGGCCGCCATGACGCGTCGCACCGGGCCCTGCGGGACGACCTCGCCGCCGGTGAAGACCTGCCGCATGGACGCGAAGCAGTCGGGGTGGTCCTCGGCCATCGCCTTGAACAGTCCCGCGGTGATCCACATGGAGGTGATGCCGTGGTCGCGGACGATGTCGCGCAGATGCGGTCCGTCGAGCGGCACGTCGGGGGCGATGACGACCCGGCCGCCGAGCAGGAGGGGCATCCACAGCTCGAACGGCAGGGCGTCCCAGGCGGTCGGCGAGTGGAGGAGCACCCGTGCGGGGTACCCGCCGACCACGGGGTCGTCGGCCAGGGACGTGATGTCGGCGTGGGTGAGCCCGATGCCCTTCGGGGTGCCGGTGGATCCGGACGTGTAGATGACGCAGGCCAGCTGGTCGGGGTCGGGGGCCGCGCCGCGGTCGCCGGCGGACGGGGTGGACGGGGCGGACGGGGACGTGGACGTGGACGGGACGTGTGCGGCGTCGTCCTGGACGAGCAGCACCTGGTCCCCGGGCACGAAGGCCGGGACGCGGGTCGGCGAGTCGGTCAGCAGCAGGTTGACGTCGTTGTCCGCCCACATCCTGCGGACCTGGCTCTCCGGGTAGCGCGCGTCGAGCGACAGGTACATGCCGCCGGCCTTGACCACGGCCAGCACCGCGACCACGAAGCCGATCGACCGCGGCATGGCGATGGCCACCAGGCGTTCCGCGCCGACACCACGGCCGGTCAGCTCACGGGCGAGGCGGTCGGCCCGCTCGTCGAGCTGGGCGTACGTGAGCCGGGTGCCGTCGGCGACGACCGCGACGGCGTCGGGGACCCGCTCGACCTGCGCCCGGAACGCCGTGACCAGGCTGCGCGCGGGCAGGTCCGTGTCGTTCCGGCCCGGCAGCAGCTGCCGGCGCTCCTCGGGGGTGAGGATGTCGGCCTGGGCCACCGGCAGTTCCGGCCGCGCGGTCAGCCCCTCCAGCAAGCGCACCCACCGGTCGAGGAGCACCTCGACGGTGGAGCGGTCGAAGAGGTCCGTCGCGAACTCCGCGACCCCGCGCATCCCGCCGTCAGGGTCCTCGGCGAGGCTGAGGGTGAGGTCGACCCGGGACACGCCCGTGCCCACCGGCTCCGCCGCCACCTCCAGGCCGGGCAGTTCGAACCGCGCCTGCTCGGTGTTCTGCAAGGCCAGCATCACCTGGAACAGCGGATGCCGAGCCGCCGACCGCCGGGGGTTCAACTCCTCCACCAGGTACTCGAACGGCACGTCCTGATGCGCCAACGCACCCAGACCCGCCTCACGCACCCGACCCACCAGCTCGGCGAACGACGGATCACCCGACACGTCCGTCCGCAGCACCAGCGTGTTCACGAAGAACCCGACCAGATCGTCCAGCGCCTCGTCCGAACGCCCCGCCACCGGCGAACCGATGGGAACGTCCTCCCCCGCACCCAGACGGGACAACAGCACGGCCAAGGCCGCCTGGAGCACCATGAACACGGTGGCGTCATGGGCACGCGCCACCTCGCCGACGGCACGGTGCAGGGCCGGGCTCAGCCCGAACGACGCCGTCTCTCCCGCGTACGAGGCCAGGGCCGGCCGAGCCCGGTCGGCGGGCGGGCTCACCTCCCCCGGCAGGCCAGCCAACTGACCACGCCAATAGGCGAGTTCATCCTCCCTTACACCGTCCAGCAGCTCGCGCTGCCACAGCGTGTAGTCCGCGTACTGCACCGGCAGCGGCTCCCACCCCGGCGCCACACCCTCCAGCCGGGCCGCATAGGCCTCCGCCAGGTCACGGGCCAGCGGCGCCATGGACCACCCGTCGCCCGCGATGTGGTGCAGCACCACGAGCAGGACGTGCTCCGACGGACCGGTACCGAACAGCCAGGAACGGATGGGCAGTTCAGTCGAAAGGTCGAAGGCGTACCGCGCGGCCTCGCCCAACTCCCGGCGCAAAACTGCCGGTTCGACCTCGGACACCTCGAACGGCACCCGCACGCCGTTCAGCACCCGCTGGCACGGCTCGCCGTCCACCTCCGCGAACACCGTCCGCAGCGACTCGTGCCGGCCCACCACGTCATCCAACGCGGCCGCCAACGCACCCCGGTCCAGCGCACCCGACAACCGCATCGCCAACGGCATGTTGTACGTCGCCGACGGACCCTCCAACCGGTGCAGGAACCACAACCGCTGCTGCGCGAACGACAACGGCAAACGCTCCGGCCGCACCCCCGCCACCAGCTCCGGCCGCACCACCGCACCCGAAGCCAGCCGCTCGACCAGCCCCGCCACCGTCGGCGACTCGAACACCGCACGCAACGGCAGTTCCACGCCCAGCACCGACCGCACACGACTCACCAGCCGCGTCGCCAGCAGCGAATGCCCGCCCAGGTCGAAGAAGTCGTCGTCGATCCCGACCCGGTCGACTCCCAGCACCTCCGCGAACAGGCCGCAGAGGATCTCCTCCCGCGGTGTACGGGGCCCGCGCGCCGACCGCGACGCGTAGTCGGGAGCCGGGAGGGCCCGCCGGTCGAGTTTGCCGCTGGAGGTGAGCGGCAGCGCGTCGAGGGCGATGACGGCGGACGGCACCATGTACTCGGGCAGCCGCTGCCGCAGGGCGTCCCGCAGCCCGGCCAGGACCCGGCCGGTCGTCCGGGAGCCCAGGGGGTTGTTCACCAGGGCCGACAGGGGCTTGTCCTGGGTGTACGCCGGTCGGTGCACGTCCGTGTAGACGGCGTCCGCGCGCCCGCCGGGAACGAGTACGGCGTCGAGGGCGTCCGGCGCCCCGGGCGCCCAGGTGGTCAGCACCTGGCAGCCGTGCCGCTCGCCCCACTCGTGCAGGGCCTCCGGGTCGACGGCCTCGGGCGTGTTCCCGTCGGCCCGCCCCGTGCTCAGCCGGGCGCGGAGCCGCTGCGGCGACGCCTCGTGCGCGAGTTCCTCCGCCGCCGCGACCTCTCCGGTCAGCCGACTGTTGACGAGGCCGGTGACCCGGACCGGCCCGGCCCCGGAGGTGAGGGCGTCCAGGCCTGCCAGGTCCTGGAGGCTCGTCAGATCGCGGCCCCAGACGAGTTCCGGCACGTTCGCGAGGGACTCGGCCCGGGCGGTCCCGTCCGCCTTGTGCAGGACGACCTCGTAGCGGTGCCTGGTCAGCTCGTTGTGGTGGGCGCCGCGCTTGAGCCGGATGTCAACGCCGGCCACCGCCGCGGGGTGGCGCCGCGCCCAGACGGTGAAGAAGTCCGGGTCGATGACCAGCTCCTTCTCCATGATCACCGCGTGTTCCACGGCCGCCCTGAGCTGCTCGCCGGTGCTGTCCTCCGCCGCGTGGCCGAGGTGGATCCCGGTCTGGAAGGCGCGCAGCGAGCCGCGGTGGCGGACGTCGCCCACGACGATGCGCCCGCCGGGGGCGAGCCGGCCGAGCGCGCCGTCCAGGACCCGGGCCAGGTAGTCGGCGTCGGGGAAGTACTGGATGATCGAGTTGAGGACGACGGTGTCGAAGTACTCGGCCGGGATGTCCTCCACGACGTCGGCGGGCCGGCACAGCAGCCGTACCCGGTCGGCGAGTCCGGCGGTCTCGCACTGGGCGGTGAGGCGTTCGATCACGGGCGCGGAGAAGTCCGTCGCCCAGTAGGTCTCGGCCCGGGGGGCCAGCGGGCCGAAGAGCAGGCCGGAGCCCACGCCGATCTCCAGGACGCGCCGGGGCGGGCGTTCCGTGATGCGCCGCACCGCGGCATCGCGCCAGTCGCGCATCTCGTCGAGCGGGATCGGCTCACCGGTGTAGGAGCTGTTCCAGCCGGTGAAGTCCTGGCCGAACCCGGGTGTCTCCGTCCCGGCACCGCCGTAGACGTCGTCGTAGATCTCGCGCCACTCGTCCACCTGGTCGTCCTCGGCGCCCTCGCCCTCGGGCACGATGTACGCGACGAGCCGCGGGTCGCCCTCGCGGTCCTCGCGGACCACCACCACGGCCTGGGCGACACCGGACTGCTCGCGCAGGACGGCCTCGATCTCGCCGGGTTCGATCCGGAAGCCGCGGACCTTGACCTGCTGGTCGGCCCGGCCCAGGTACTCGAGTTGCCCCTCCGCCGTCCAGCGCACGACGTCGCCCGTGCGGTACATGCGGGTGCCGGCCGGGCCGAACGGATCGGCCACGAAGCGCTGGGCGCTGAGCCCGGGCCGGTCGAGGTAGCCGCGGGCCAGGCCCGCGCCCGCCAGGTACAGCTCGCCGGGGACGCCCGGCGGCACCGGCCGCAGGCGTTCGTCCAGGACCCGGACCCGGGTGTTGTCGACGGGGCGTCCGATCGGTACGTCACCGCCGGTGAGCGGCTCGCTGATGGCCGCGACGACCGTGGACTCGGTCGGGCCGTAGGCGTTGACCATGCGGCGTCCCGGCGACCAGGTCCGCACCAGGTCGGCGCCGCACGCCTCGGCTCCCACGATCAGGGTGCGGAACCCGGTGAGCGCCTCGGCGGATCCGGCCGGCAGGGTGCCGAGCACGGACGGCGGGATGAGCGCGTGGGTGATCCGGCGGTCGGCCAGGACGTCGGCCAGTTCGGCGCCGACGAGGCGGTCCCGGCCGCCCAGGACGAGGGCGGCGCCGGCCGCGAAGGCCATGGTCAGTTCGAGGACGGCCGCGTCGAAGCCGGGCGACGACAGCTGGAGCACCCGGGAGTCGGGGGTGACCTCGCACTGTCGCAGCAGGGTGCTCGCCAGGCTCCCGAGGCCCTGGTGGGTGACGACGACGCCCTTGGGCACGCCGGTGGAGCCGGAGGTGTGGATGACGTAGGCCGGGTGGCCGGGGTGCGGCGGTGCGGCGGGCTCCGGGTCGTGGTCGGGGCAGCCGGCCAGGGCGGCGGCCGTCCCTGGGTCGTCGGTGGCCACGGTCTCGGTGCCGTCGTGCAGGGTGCCGACCGTGTCGGCGAGCGCCCGGGTGGTCAGGATCAGCTCCGGGGCGGCGTCGGCCAGGATGTGGCCGACCCGCTCGGCGAGGTACTCGGGGTCGAGGGGGACGTAGGCGGCGCCCGCCTTGAGGACGCCGAGGACGGCCGCGATCTGCTCGGGCGAGCGCTCGTAGAGGACGGCCACGTGCTGCTCGGCGCCGATGCCCCGGGCGCGCAGCCAGTGGGCGATCCGGTTGGCGCGGGCGTCCAGTTCCCGGTAGGTCAGTTCGACGTCCTCGCAGACCAGGGCCGTCGCGTCGGGGGTGCGGGCGGCCTGGGCGGCGAACAGCGCCGGCAGGCTCGACCCGGTGGTGTCGCGGGTGGGGCCGGTGTTCCACCCGGTGATCCGCGCGTGCTCCCGCGGGGTGAGGATGTCCGCCGCGCCGATGGGGGCCGCTGGGTCGCGGACCAGGGCGCGCATGAACGCGGTCCACCGGTGGATCAGGGCGTCGACGGTGGAGGCGTCGAAGAGCTCCGTGGCGTACTCGACGTACGCGTCGATGCCGGCGGGTTCGCCGTTCGCGCCGTGGCTCTCCGTCAGGCTGAAGAAGAGGTCGAAGCGGGAGGTCCCGGTGCCGACGAGTTCCGGGCGGACGTCGAGTCCGGGCATCCGGAACCGGGCCTGCTCGTTGTTCTGCAGGGTCAGGGCCACCTGGAACAGCGGGTGGTGGGCGGTCGAACGGTGCGGGTTGATCTCCTCCACCAGGGACTCGAAGGGGACGTCCTGGTGGGCGTAGGCGGCGAGGCTGGTCTCCCGTACCCGGCCGACGAGTTCGGCGAACGACGGGTCGCCCGAGGTGTCCGTGCGCAGGACCAGCATGTTGACGAAGAAGCCCACCAGCCGGTCGAGCGCCTCGTCGGTCCGGCCGGCGATGCCGCTGCCGAGCGGGATGTCGGTGCCGGCGCCGAGCCGGGTCAGCAGGGCGGCGAGAGCGGCTTGCAGGACCATGAAGACGGTGGCGTCGTGGGCGCGGGCCAGGTCGCTCAGCGCGCGGTGCAGGTCCGGGTCGAGCGCGAAGGGGGTCACGTCTCCGGCGTACGAGGCCACGGCGGGCCGCGCCCGGTCGGCGGGGGCGCTCACCTCCGTCGGGAGGTCGGCCAACTCCTGTCGCCAGTAGTCCACTTGGCGGCCGAAGAGGCTGTCGGGGTCGTCCGCCCCACCCAGGAGGTCCCGCTGCCAGAGGGTGTAGTCCGCGTACTGCACCGGCAGCGGCTCCCTCCCCGGCGCCGCACCCTCCAGCCGGGCCGCGTAGGCCTCCGCCAGGTCACGGGCCAGCGGCACCATGGACCACCCGTCACCCGCGATGTGGTGCAGCACGACGAGCAGGACGTGTTCGGTCGGGCCGGTGCTGAACAGCCAGGACCGGATGGGCACTTCGGTCGCCAGGTCAAAGGCGTACCGGGCGGCCTCGTCCAACTCCCCGCGCAGGTCGGCGGTCTCGAGCCGCCGTGCCTCCAACGGCACCTCGAACTCGGACAGCACCCGCTGGCACGGCTCGCCGTCCACCTCCTCGAACACCGTCCGCAGCGACTCGTGCCGGCCCACCACGTCGTTCAGCGCGGCCGCCAGCGCCGCCGGGTCCGGCTCCCCCGACATCCACAGCGCGAGCGGCACGTTGTACGTCGCCGACGGGCCCTCCAACTTGTGCTGGAACCAGAGGCGTTGCTGCGCGAAGGAGAGGGGAAGGACGTCCGGTCGGGAGACGGGCGCGAGGCGGGTGCGCCGCTCCCCGCTTCCGTGACCGAGACGGAGTGCCAGGGCGCCCGGGCTCGGGTGCTCGAACAGCTCGCCGGGCTGGATCTCGGCGTCGAGGACACCGCGGACGCGGCTGATCAGGCGGGTGGCGAGCAGGGACTGGCCGCCGATGTCGAAGAAGCTGTCGCCGGGTGCCACCCGGGTGAGGCCGAGCAGTTCGGCGAAGAGCCCGCAGAGGACCGCCTCCCGGGCCCGCGGCTCGTCGGCGCCGAGGATCTCGACGGGGGCCAGGTGGGCCGGCAGGCGGTCGCGGAGCTCCTGGAGCACCTTCGGGGACGGGCCGGGCAGGACGTAGGCCACGAGCCTGGTCTCGGCCCGGGCCGTCGTCCGCTCCTGTTCCTGCTCCTGCTCCTGCTCCTGCTCCTGCTCCGCGGGATCTTCGGCCCGTACCAGGACGGGGACCGCGTGGGAGACCTCGGGGTGTTCGAGCAGCTGGTCGCGCAGTCGGTCGAGCAGACGGCGGCCGCGCTCGTCCTCCCGGCCGCCGGACAGCAGGCCGGCCAGGGAGAACGACTCGGCACCGGTGGCCGCGATCCGGCGCGGGCGGCGTACCAGTCGGCGCAGGACGGAGGGCACCGGCCCGGCGGAGCGCTCGCGCAGGCCGACGGAGTCCAGGCGGACGGGAGCCACCACGGGCCGGCGGGCGCGGATCGCGAGGTCGAGGAGGGCGAGGGCCCGCGGCGTGGGCAGCGGCAGGACGCCGGAGCGCCGGATGCGGCCGAGGTCGCCCTTGTCGAGGCCGGCGGTCATGCCGGACTCCTGCTCCCACAGCCCCCACGCCAGCGAGAGACCCGGCAGCCCCCGGGCCGACCGCTCCTGCGCCAGCGCGTCCAGGAACGTGTTCGCCGCCGCGTAGTTCGCCTGACCGGCACCGCCGATCAGGCCCGACACCGAGGAGTACACGACGAAGGCCGCCAGCCCGGGGCACCGCTCCCGCGTCACCTCGTGCAACGCCCACGCACCGTCCACCTTCGACCGCAGCACCTCCCCCAGCGCCTCCGCACCCAGTGACACCAGCACCCCGTCGCGCAGCACACCCGCCAGGTGGAACACGCCCGTCAGCGGACGCTGGGCCACCACCTCGTCGACCAGCACCCCCAACGCCACCCGGTCGGCCGCGTCACACGCCCGCACCACCACAGTGCGCGCGCCCAACCCCAGCAGCTCGTCCCGCAGTGTCGCCGCCCCGGGCGCCTCCACACCCCGACGGCCCACCAGCACCAGATGCCGGACCCCGCACGCCACCACCAGATGACGCGCCAGCAACGCCCCCAACACCCCCGTACCACCCACCAGCAGCACCGCCCCCTCCGGATCCAACGACACCGGGGCCCGGAGCTCGGCCGGTGCCGTCCGGGTGAGCCGGGGGGCGAGCAGGGTGCCGTCGCGCAGGGCGAGTTGCGGTTCGCCGGTCGCGAGGGCCGCGGCCAGGACGCCGCGGTCCGGGTCGGTGTCGACGTCCAGGAGGACGAAGCGGTCCGGGTGCTCGGTCTGGGCGGAGCGCAGCAGACCCCACAGGACCGAGGCCGGCAGCGCGCTCACGCCCTCGTCGGGGGCGGTCGCGACGGCCCCGCGGGTGAGGACGACGAGGCGCGAGCGGGCCAACCGCCCCTCGGCCAGCCAGTCCTGCAGCACCTCCAGTGCGCGCTGGGCGACGGCCCGGGCCGCGCCGGGCACGTCCCGCCCGTCGCCCTCCGCGTCCAGGCAGGGGAGGATCACCGTGCCGGGCACCTCGGCGGCCCGGGCCAGGGCGGCCGGGTCGGGGTACGCCACGGCACCGGGGAGAGCGAGCCCGTCGGCGGAGCCGAGCACGCCCAAGGAGTCTTCGGAGGAGGGCCGGACGGCGTGGCCGCCGAGTGCGGTCCAGTCCAGGTGGAACAGGTCGTCGTGGACCTCGGACTCGACCTCGGCCGTGTCCTCGGTGTTC
Organism: Kitasatospora sp. SC0581; assembly: GCF_048159585.1. Classification (NCBI taxonomy): domain Bacteria; kingdom Bacillati; phylum Actinomycetota; class Actinomycetes; order Kitasatosporales; family Streptomycetaceae; genus Kitasatospora; species Kitasatospora sp. SC0581. The sequence goes on from NZ_JBLRWA010000025.1 coordinate 52,829, forward strand.
TGACTCATCGTCACTTCGGCGATGCTCAGCACCGGTTCGCCCATCGCGTCCACCGCCGACACCCGCGCGGTGCCGGCTCCCGTGGGCGTCAGCGACACGTGCAGCGCGGTGGCCCCGGTGGCGTACAGCTCGACGCCGGACCAGGTGCGGGGCGCACCGGTTCCGGCGAACGGTCGCAGTGCGGCGGCCAGCAGCGCCGGGTGCACGCCGTACCCCACGGGGTCGGTGTGGGCCGGGAGTTCCACATCCGCCCGGAGGACCTCGTGGTCCGGGCCCGTGGCGGCCGGCGCCGGCCCGGCGTCGACCGGGGTCTCGGTCAGTTCCCCGGTGGCGTGCCGGATCCAGGTTCCGGAAGCCCGCGAGAAGACGGCGAGGGAGCAGCGGCCGCGGCCCAGCGCCTCGACCACGACCTGCACGTCGGTCGCGGTCCGTCCGAGACTCAGGGGCGTCTCGACGGTCAGCCGCTCCAGCCGGTCGCACCCGGCCCGGTCGGCCGCGGCCAGCGCCAGTTCGAGCAGTACGGCGTGCGGAACGTCCGCGGCCCAGGGGTGGGTCGTGGGCGAGAGGCGGCCGGTGAGCACCCAGCCGTTCCCGTCGGGCCGCTCGACCGCCGCGCCCAGCAGCGGGTGCCCCACCGTTTCGAGACCCGCGGAGGCCACGTCCGCGACGGCGGTGTCCTCCTTCAGCCAGTAGGACCGGCGCTGGAAGGCGTAGGTCGGCAGCTCCACCGGCCGCGCCCCGACAAAGAGCTGGGACCAGTCGACGGGCAGTCCGCCGGTGTGGAGGCGGGCCGCGTTCGTGAGGATCTGCCGGACGGCCCCGTAGTCACGGCGCAGGGAGCCCACGACGACCCGCTCGCCGCCGAGGGTCTCCTCGATGCCGGCGGTCAGGACGGGGTGCGGGCTGGATTCCACGACGAACCCGTGGCCGCCGTCGGCCGCGGCCTGGACGGCCTCCTGGAACCGGATCGGCCGCCGGAGGTTCTCGTACCAGTAGTCGGCGTCCAGCCGCTCGGTGTCGAGGGCGGTCGCGGTGACGCTGGAGTAGAAGGCGGTGTCGCAGGTCGTGGGGGTGATGCCGGCCAGCTCCGCCAGGAGCTGCTCACGCAGCGGCTCGACGCTCGCGGAGTGGGAGGCGTAGTCGACGTCGATGCGGCGGCTCACGATCCCGCCCGCCTCGCAGCGGGCCGTGACCTGGTCGAGGGCCTCGGGGCCGCCCGAGACCACGGTCGAGGAGGGGCCGTTGACCGCGGCGATCTCGGCATGGCCGTCGACGGTGGCCAGCAGTGCGCGCACGTCCTCGACCGGGGCGGCGACGGAGACCATGCCACCGGTGCCCGCCAGGCGCAGCAGGGCCCGGCTGCGGATGGCGACGATCTTGGCCGAGTCATCCAGGGACAGCGCTCCCGCGACATGGGCGGCGGCGATCTCGCCCTGGGAGTGGCCCACCACCGCGTCGGGACGCACGCCCAGGGAGCGCCAGACCGCGGCCAGTCCGATCATCACGGCCCAGAGGGCCGGCTGGACGACGTCGACCCGGTGCAGCGGGGGCGCGCCGTCACGGCCGTTCAGCACGTCGAGCAGGGACCAGTCGACGTACGGGGCCAGGGCCTGGTCGCAGGCGCGGAGCTGTTCCTCGAACGCCGGTGACCCGGCGAGCAGTTCCCGTGCCATGCCGGCCCACTGGGAGCCCTGGCCGGGGAAGACGAAGACGGTGCCGCGCCGACCGTCGGGGGGCGTGGTGGAGGGCGTGACGGTGACGTTGTCCGCCGTGCCGCCCTCGGCCAGGACGCGCAGCCCCGCGAGCAGTTCTTCACGGTCGGCACCCGTCACGACGGCACGCTGCTCGAACAGCGAGCGCTGCGCGACCAGCGACCAGCCGACGCTGCCCGCTCCGACCTCCGGGCGCTCCGTCAGGTGCTCCGCCAGCCGGCCGGCCTGCGCCCGCAACGCCTCCACCGACCGCCCGGACACCACCCACGGCACCACGTCCAGATCCTCAACAGGGCGCCCAGCTACGGCAGTTGGCTCTTCGGTGACCCCTTCCACGATCACATGCGCGTTCGTCCCACTGATCCCGAACGAGGACACACCCGCCCGCCGCGGCCGGCCCAGCTCAGGCCACTCCCGCGCCTCGGCCAGCAGCTCCACCCCGCCCGAGGACCAGTCCACATGCGATGACGGCACCTCCGCGTGCAACGTCCGCGGCAGCACCCCGTGCCGCATCGCCAGCACCATCTTCATCACACCCGCCACACCCGCCGCGGCCTGCGTATGACCGATGTTCGACTTCACCGACCCCAGCCACAAAGGCACTTCACGCTCCACCCCATAGGCGGACAGCAAGGCCTGCGCCTCGATCGGATCCCCCAACCGCGTCCCCGTCCCGTGCGCCTCCACCGCATCGACGTCACCCGCCGCCAACCCGGCATCCGCCAAGGCCCCGCGCACCACCCGCACCTGCGCCCGACCACTCGGCGCCGTCAACCCGTTCGACGCACCGTCCTGGTTCACCGCCGAACCCCGCACCACCCCCAACACCCGGCGCCCAGCCCGCCGCGCATCCGACAACCGCTCCAGCACCAGCACGCCGCAACCCTCACCGAACCCCGTCCCCTCGGCCCCCTCACCGAAGGCCCGGCACCGGCCGTCCGGGGACAGACCGCCCTGTTTGCCGAGTTCGACGAGCGTGGACGGGCCCGCCATGACGGTGACACCGCCGGCCAGCGCCATCGCGCACTCGCCCCGCCGCAGCGACTGCACTGCCAGGTGCAGCGCCACCAGCGACGACGAGCACGCCGTGTCCACCGACACGGCCGGGCCCTCCAGCCCCAGCACATAGGCCACCCGGCCGGACGCGACACTGGCCGTGTTCCCCGTACCGGCGTAGCCCTCGGCCTCGGCGGGGACGGAGGACAGCCGGGAGACGTACTCCCCGGAGATCAGCCCGGTGAAGACCCCGGTCGCACTGCCCTTCAGGGTGTCGGGACGGATCCCCGCCCGCTCCAACGCCTCCCAGGACACCTCCAGCAGCAGCCGCTGCTGCGGATCCATCGCCTCCGCCTCGAGCGGCGAGACGCCGAAGAACCCCGCGTCGAACAGGTCCGCGTCGTGCAGGAATCCGCCGCTCCGGGTGGGGATCGAGCCGGGTCCCCGCGCGTCCTGGTCCCGGGCCGGGGCGCCGGAGCCGTCCAGGTTCCATCCCCGTCCCTCGGGGAAGCCGGAGATCGCGTCGCGCCCCTCCGACAGCAGCTGCCACAGGTCCTCCGGGGACTTCACCCCGCCCGGGTAGCGGCACCCCATGCCCACGATCGCGATGGGTTCGTGGGCCTTCTCCTCCAGTTCCCTGGCCTGCTGTCGTGCCTCGCGCAGGTCCGCCGTGGCGCGCTTGAGGTAGTCGCGGAGCTTGGCTTCGTTGGACATGGGGCTCACCTTTCCCTTACCTCAGCGCGACAGTTCGTTGTCGAGCGCGTCGAAGAGTTCGTCGTCGGTCACGTGGTCGAGGTCGTCGGCGGATTCGGCGGGTTCGTCCTGCTCCCGCTGCCAGGCGCGAAGGATCTGCGTCAGTCGGGTGGTGACCCTGGTGCGGTCCTCGCGCTCGCCGGCGAAGAGCTTCAACGCCTCCTCCATCCGGTCGGCGTCGGCGAGGATGCGCGAGACCGGGTCCGGTTGCTCGGGTTCGAGGGCCGCCAGGAGGTGGGCGGCCAGTTCGTCCGGTGTGGGCTGGTCGAACAGCACGTTGACGGGGAGCCTGAGCCCGGTGGCCGCGTTGAGCCGGTTGCGCAGTTCGACGAGGGTGAGGGAGTCGAGGCCGAGCCCCCGGAACTCCGCGCCGGTGTCGATGGCTCCGGGCCCCGAGTGGCCGAGGACGTCGGCGATCTCCTGGCACAGGAGCTCCGTCACGACGTCGAGGCCGCGTCCTCCGGCCGCCCCCGCGATCCGGTCGGTCCAGGTGGAGGCGCCCGCCGTCCTCGGTGCCGCGGCAGCGGCCGCCGTACGCCGGGCCGGGGCGGAGACGAGGCCGCGCAGCAGCGGTGGCAGGTCGGCCACGGCGGCCCTCGCGTGCAGTCGCGCCGGGTCGAGCACCAGCGGTGCCACGGCCGGCTCGCTTCCCTGCCGCGCCTCGTCGAACAGCGCCATGCCCTGTTCGGAGGGGATCTTTCCGATGCCGTACCGCTCGAAGCGCTGGAAGGCCGTGTCGTCGAGGCCGGCGGTCATACCGGACTCCTGCTCCCACAACCCCCACGCCAGTGAGAGACCCGGCAGCCCCCGGGCCGACCGCTCCTGCGCCAGCGCGTCCAGGAACGTGTTCGCCGCCGCGTAGTTCGCCTGGCCCGCGGTGCCCACCAGGCCCGACACCGAGGAGTACAGCACGAAGGCCGCCAGCCCGGGGCACCGCTCCCGCGTCACCTCGTGCAACGCCCACGCACCGTCCACCTTCGACCGCAACACCTCCCCCAGCGCCTCCGCACCCAGCGACACCAGCACCCCGTCGCGCAGCACACCCGCCACGTGGAACACGCCCGTCAGCGGCCGCTCGGCCACCACCTCGTCGACCAGCACCCCCAGTGCCGTACGGTCGGCCGCGTCACACGCCCGCACCACCACAGTGCGCGCGCCCAACTCCAGCAGTTCGTCCCGCAACCCCACCGCCCCGGGCGCCTCCACACCCCGACGACTCACCAGCACCAGGTGCCGCACCCCGCACGCCACCACCAGATGACGTGCCAGCAACGCCCCCAACACCCCCGTACCACCGACCACCAGCACCGCCCCCTCCGGATCCAACGACGCCGGAAGGGTGAGCACGTTCTTGCCGGTGTGGCGGCCCTGGCTGATGTGGCGGAAGGCCTCCCTGCCCCGGCGGACGTCCCGGACGGTGAGCGGGAGGTGGGTGAGCGCGCCGGCCTCGAAGAGGCGCACGAGCTCGGTGAGCATCTCCTGGATGCGGTCCGCGTCGACCACCATGAGGTCGAACGCCTGGTAGGAGACGTCGGGGAGGGACGCGGGGTCCCTGACGTCGGTCTTGCCCATCTCCAGGAACCGGCCGCCGGGGCGCAGCAGGCGCAGCGAGGCGTCCACGTACTCGTGGGCCAGCGCGTTGAGGACGACGTCGAAGCCGCCGTCCTCGCCGAGCACCCGGCGGAAGCCCTGCTCGAAGAGGAGGTCCCGGGACGAGGCGATGCGCTCGTCCGGCAGGCCCATGGAGCGCAGCGTGTCCCACTTGCCGGGGCTCGCGGTGCCGAAGACCCGCGCGCCGAGGTGGTGGGCGAGCTGGACCGCGGCCATGCCGACGCCGCCCGCCGCCGCGTGGACCAGCAGCGACTGGCCCGGGGCCAGGGCGGCCAGGTCGGTCAGCGCGTAGTAGGCGGTCAGGAAGACGACGGGAACGGCCGCCGCCTGGGCGAAGGTCCAGCCGTCCGGGACGGTGACGAGCATCCTGCTGTCGGTGGCGACCACCGGTCCGAAGGCACCGGGCAGCAGGCCCATGACCCGGTCGCCGGGCGCGAACCCGGTCACCCCGGGGCCGACCTCGGTGACCACGCCGGCCCCCTCGATGCCGAGCGGGCCCGCGTCGCCGGGGTAGAGCCCCAGGGCGTTCAGCGCGTCACGGAAGTTGAGGCCCGCGGCGCGGACGGCGACGCGCACCTCGCCCGGCAGCAGGGGGGCGAGCGCCTCGGGGCGGGCCCGGAGGGACAGCGCGTCGAGGGAGCCGCTGGCGCCCGGTTCCATCCGCCAGGCCGGCGCGCCCTCCGGGGGTGCGAGCAGCTCACGGGGTGTCTGCCGGGCCAGCCGGGCGGCCTTCAAGGTGCCCTTGCGCAGCGCCAGTTGGGGCTCTCCGGTGGCGAGCGCGGCGGCCACCAGCCCGGGGGTCGGGTCGGCGTCGGCGTCGAGCAGGACGAAGCGGCCCGGGTGTTCGGTCTGGGCGGTGCGCAGCAGGCCCCACAGCACGGATGCGGCGAGGTCCGCCACGCCTTCGGCCGCTTCGACGGCCACCGCGTTCCGGGTGAGGACCACCAGCGGCGCGGAGGTCCGGTGCTCCTCGGCCAGCCAGCTCTTCAGCAGGCCCAGGGCCTCCCGGGCGGCGTCATGGGCCGCGGACGGCACCGCGTGCTCCGGCGCGCTCGCCGTCCACGGGAGGACGGCCACCTCCAGGTCCTCGACCGCACCGGCCAGCGTGGTGAGGTCGGCGTGGCGGGTCACGCCCGGCAGGTCGGGGCCGCGCGTGCCGAGGACGGCCCAGCGGTCCGTCGGCAGGTCCGGGGCCGGGCCGGCCGGAGCGGTGCCGGCGGCCGGGTCCGGCACGGGCACCCAGTCCACGGCGAACAGCGGCGTACGGCCCCCGCCCGCCGCCGAGTAGGGGCGCAGGGTCAGCGCCTCGACGGTGGCGACCGGCGCCCCGGCGGCGTCGCAGACGGCCAGGGCCACGGTGTCGGTGCCGGTGGGCGTCAGCCGTACCCGCAGCGCGGTGGCACCGGTGGCGTGCAGTTCGGCACCGGACCAGGCGAACGGCAGCCGGAGCCCGGCCGCCTGGTCGCCCTCCAGGACGAGCAGGTGCAGCGCCGCGTCCAGCACGGCCGGGTGCACCCCGAAACCGGAGGGCTCCACGCCGGCCGGGAGCCCGACCTCCGCGTACAGCACGTCGCCGTCGCGCCAGGCGGCGCGCAGGCCCTGGAAGGTCGGCCCGTAGTCGTAGCCGCGGGCGGCCAGGGCCTGGTACGCGTCGGCCACGTCGAGAGGGGTCGCGTCCTTCGGCGGCCAGTCCGTCAGCGCGCTCCCGCTGCTTTCGGCCCCGGCGGCGGCCAGCACGCCGGTGGCGTGGCGCCGCCAGGTGTCGTCGGAGCGCGAGAACACGGCCAGTGACCAGCGCCCCTCCTCCTCGGGGTCCAGCACCACGCGCAGGTCGGTCGGAGCGTCGGGGTGGAGGGACAGCGGGGCTTCCAGGGTGAGTTCGTCCAGCCGCCGGCAGCCGGCCCGGGCGCCCGCCGCGAGGGCGACGTCGAGCAGCGCCACACCGGGCAGCAGCACCTCCTCGCCGATGACGTGGTCCTCCGTCCAGGGGTGGGTCGTGGGCGAGAGGCGGCCGGTGAACACCCAGCCCCTCCCGTCGGGCCGCTCGACCGCCGCGCCCAGCAGCGGGTGCCCCACGGTCTCGAGACCCGCCGAGGCCACGTCCGCGACGGCGGTGTCCTGCGTCAGCCAGTAGGACCGGTGCTGGAAGGCGTACGTCGGCAGCTCCACCGGCCGCGCGCCCGGGAAGAGCGGGGACCAGTCGGGCAGGTGGCCGATGAAGGCGGCCTGGGCGACCGCGGTGAGCAGGGAGCCGGACTCCGGGCGCCGGGCCCGCAGCAGCGGCAGGGTGACCGCGTCGGTCCCGGCCGGCAGGCAGTCCGGGACCAGACCGGTCAGGACACCGTCGGGGCCGAGTTCAAGGTAGGTCCCCACGCCGAGCCCGGCGAGGTGCTCGACCCCGTCGCCGAACCGGACGGCGCGGCGGATGTGGGACACCCAGTAGTCAGGGGAGCAGAGCTGCTCGGCGGTGGCCTCCCGCCCGGTCACGTTGGACACGACGGAGAGGACGGGGGCGCGGAAGGTCAGGCCTTCGAGGACGGTGCGGAACTCCTCCAGCGCGCTGTCCATGTGGGGAGAGTGGAAGGCGTGGCTGACCCGCAGCCGCCTGGTCCGGCGCCCCAGCGCCGCGAAGTGGTCCGCGACCTCGGTGGCGACCGCGGCATCACCCGAGACCACCACGGACCGCGGGCCGTTGACGGCGGCGATCCCCGCCAGGTCCTCGCGCTCTCCGAGGACCGTCAGGACCTCCTGCTCGGTGGCCTCCACGGCGATCATGGCGCCGTCGCCGCGGGCGGCCTGCATCAGCCGTCCCCGCGTCGCCACCATGAGCGCGGCGTCCGGCAGGTCGAGCACGCCCGCGACATGGGCGGCGGCCACCTCGCCGACCGAGTGTCCGAGCAGGTGGTCGGGCCTGATGCCATAGTGCTCCAGGAGCCTGAACTGCGCGGTCTCCAGGGCGAACAGGGCCGACTGGGCGTACAGGGTGCGGTCCAGGAGGTCGGCGTCCGTACCGAAGACGACGTCCTTCAGGGGGACGGGCAGGTGCGCGTCCAACTGCGCACACGCCTCGTCGAACGCCTTCGCGAAGACGGGGAAGTCCCGGTGCAGACTGCGGCCCATGCCGAGGCGTTGCGCGCCCTGGCCGGTGAAGAGCAGCGCGAGCCCGTTCGAGCCGTCGGGGGGTGTGGTGGGGGGCGTGACGGTGACGTTGTCCGCCGTACCGCTCTCGGCCAGGACGCGCAGCCCCGCGAGCAGTTCTTCACGGTCGGCGCCCGTCACGACGGCACGCTGCTCGAACAGCGAGCGCTGCGCGACCAGCGACCAACCGACGCTGCCCGCGCCGACCTCCGGGTGCTCCGCCAGGTGCTCCGCCAGCCGGCCCGCCTGTGCCCGCAACGCCTCCACCGACCGGCCGGACACCACCCACGGCACCACATCATCAACAGGGCCATCGGGAGAGGTAATTGCTTCTTCAGCGACCCCTTCCACGATCACATGCGCGTTCGTCCCACTGATCCCGAACGAGGACACACCCGCCCGCCGCGGCCGGCCCAGCTCAGGCCACTCCCGCGCCTCGCTCAGCAGCTCCACCCCGCCCGAGGACCAGTCCACATGCGACGACGGCACCTCCGCGTGCAACGTCCGCGGCAGCACCCCGTGCCGCATCGCCAACACCATCTTCATCACACCCGCCACACCCGCGGCGGCCTGCGTATGACCGATGTTCGACTTCACCGACCCCAGCCACAACGGCACTTCGCGCTCCACCCCGTAGGCGGACAGCAAGGCCTGCGCCTCGATCGGATCGCCCAACCGCGTCCCCGTCCCGTGCGCCTCCACCGCGTCGACGTCACCCGCCGACAACCCCGCGTCCTCCAAGGCCCCGCGCACCACCCGCACCTGCGCCCGACCACTCGGCGCCGTCAACCCGTTCGACGCACCGTCCTGGTTCACCGCCGAACCCCGCACCACCCCCAACACCCGGCGCCCAGCCCGCCGCGCATCCGACAACCGCTCCAGCACCAGCACGCCGCAGCCCTCACCGAACCCCGTCCCCTCGGCCCCCTCACCGAAGGCCCGGCACCGGCCGTCCGGGGACAGGCCCCGGTGCCGGGCGAACTCGATGAGGGTGGCCGGGGCCGCCATGACGGTGACGCCGCCGGCCAGCGCCATCGAGCACTCACCCCGCCGCAGCGACTGCACCGCCAGGTGCAGCGCCACCAGCGACGACGAGCACGCCGTGTCCACCGACAGGGCCGGGCCCTCCAGCCCCAGCACGTAGGACACCCGGCCGGACGCGACACTGCTCTCGTTGCCGGTCAGGACGTGTCCTTCGAACTCCACCGGGATCCGGGCGGGGGCGGGCCGGTAGCCGCTGGTCATCACTCCGGTGAAGACGCCGGTCGCACTGCCCTTCAGGGTGTCGGGACGGATCCCCGCCCGCTCCAACGCCTCCCACGACACCTCCAGCAGCAGCCGCTGCTGCGGGTCCATCGCCTCCGCCTCGCGCGGCGGAACGCCGAAGAACCCCGCGTCGAACAGGTCCGCGTCGTGCAGGAAACCCCCGCCACGCGTGTACGTCCGCCCGCCTTCCCCCGCGTCGGGATCGGGGTCGTAGAGGTGCTCCAGGTCCCACCCCCGCCCCTCCGGGAGGCCGGAGATCGCGTCCCGCCCCTCCGACACCAGCCGCCACAGGTCCTCCGGCGAGCTCACCCCGCCCGGGTAGCGGCACCCCATCCCCACGATCGCGATCGGCTCGTCGTCGTGGGGGGTGCGGAGGGGTGCGGTGCCGGTGTCGGTGCGTTCGCCCGCGAGCTCCGTGCGCAGCCACTCCGCCAGGAGGGCGGGCGTGGGGTGGTCGAAGATCAGGGTGGGCGGGAGCGGGACGCCGGTGGCGGCGGCCAGCCGTTCCAGGAGGTTGACGGCGTCCAGCGAGTTGAAGCCGAGGTCCTTGAAGCGGCGGGAGGTGTCGACCAGCCCGGGCTCCGGGTGGCCGAGCACGGCCGCGGCGTGTTCCCGTACGAGGCCCGTCAGTTCGCCGTGGCCGGGCCGCGACGGCCCGGGTGCGGGGGCCCCGGTCTCCGCGCCGAACGGCACACGCCGGTCCGCCACCACGGTCTCGCGCCCGTCCACCGCCGCGGTTTCGCGCCGGTCCTCGCCGTCGAGCCAGTACGACTGCCGCTGGAACGGGTAGGTGGGCAGCCGGAGCCGGCGCCCGCTGCCCGTCCGGAGCGCGGGCCGCCAGTCGACCCGCGCACCGCGCACGTGGAGCCGGGCGACGGAGTCCAGCAGACGGCGCGGACCGCCCTCGCCCCGCCGGAGCGTCCCGGTGACCGCCGCCGCGGCACCGACGGTCTGCTGGAGCGCGACGGTGAGCACCGGGTGCGGGCTGACCTCGACGAACGTCCGGTGCCCGGCCTCCAGCAGGTGCCGGGTGGCGGTCTCCATCCGGACCGGCCGGCGCAGGTTGCGGTACCAGTAGCCGGCGTCCAGCTCCGTGGTGTCGGTGATCTCACCGGTGACGGTGGAGCAGAACGGGATCCGCGACCGGCGCGGGGTGATCCCGGCGAGTTCCGTCAGCAGCGCGTCCCGCAGGACCTCCACGTCGCCGGAGTGCGAGGCGTAGTCGACCGGGATCGCGCGCACCCAGACGCCCTCGGCCTCGTACTCCGCCAGCAGCCGGTCGACGCTCCCGGGCGGACCGGAGACCACCGTGGACACCGGACCGTTGACCGCGGCGATCTCCACCCCGTCCCAGCCCCGTTCGAGCCGGTCGCGGACCTGCGCCACGGGCAGGGAGACGGTGGCCATGGCGCCGGTGCCCGCCAGCCGGCCGAGCGCGCGGCTGCGCAGCGCCACGATCCTCGCGCCGTCCTCGACGCTGAGGGCGCCCGCGACGCACGCGGCGGCGATCTCGCCCTGCGAGTGCCCCACCACCGCGTCGGGACGCACCCCGAAGGAGCCCCACACCTCGGTCAGCGCGAGCATCATGGCCCACAGCACGGGCTGGACGACGTCGACCCGTTCCAGGGGCGGGGCGTCGGGCGTCCCGCGCAGGACGTCGAGCAGCGACCAGTCGACGTGCGGCCGCAGCGCCCGGTCGCACTGCTCCATCCGCTCCCGGAAGACGGCCGAGGTGTCGAGCAACTCCCTTGCCATGCCGTCCCATTGGGATCCCTGGCCCGGGTAGACGAAGGTGACCTCGCCGTCCTCGGCGACGCTGCCCCGGACCAGTGCCGGGTCGACTCCGCCGGGTTCGGCGGCGGCGGTCAGGGCCTGGAGGAACTCCTCGCGGTCGGCCGCGACGACGACCGCGCGGTGCTCCCGGGTCGCGCGCGTGGTGGCCAACGCGAGGGCCACGTCGGCGGGTTCGGCGTCGGGCTCCTCGGCCACGTACGACCGGAGGCGGTCGGCCTGGGCCCGCAGCGCCTCCGCTGTGGCACCGGACAGGACCCACGGCACCACGCCGGAACCGCCGTCCGCCGGCGCCCGGGTGTCCGCGGCGGGGGCGGGCGGCTGGGACAGCACGACATGGCAGTTGGTCCCGCCGAGACCGAAGGAGCTGACGCCCGCGAGGCGGGTGCCGTCCGCCCCGGTCCACGGCAGGCGGTCCGTCACCATGCGCAGCCGCAGGGCGTCCATGTCGATCAGCGGGTTGGGGGTGCGGAAGCCGAGGCTCGGCGGCAGCGTCGCGTGCTGGAGCGACAGTGCCACCTTGACCAGGCCGACCACGCCCGCCGCGGCCTCCAGGTGGCCGACGTTCGTCTTCACCGAGCCGACGTACAGGGGGCTTTGGCCGGCCGTCCGGGCCGCGCCGAACACGGCGCCCAGCGCGGCGGCCTCGACCGGGTCGCCGACCCTGGTGCCCGTCCCGTGCAGTTCGACGTACTGGACGTGCGCGGGGTCGACACCCGCCCTCGCGCAGGCCCGCCGCAGCACCTCCTCCTGCCCGGCCCGGGCCGGCACCGTCAGTCCCTCTCCGCCGCCGTCGTTGTTCAGGGCGCTGCCGAGCAGGACGCCGTACACCGGGTCCCCGTCGGCGAGGGCCCGGTTCAGGGGCTTGAGCACCACCATCGCCCCGCCCTCGCCGCGGACGTAGCCGTTCGCCCGCTCGTCGAAGGTGAAGCAGCGGCCGTCGGGCGAGAGCGCGCCGAGCCCGGCCATCGCGTGCGCCGTGTCGGGCAGCAGGTTGAGGTGCACCCCGCCCGCCGCGGCGAGCGCGGAGTCGCCGCGCCGCAGGCTCTCGCAGGCCAGGTGGACGGCGGCCAGCGACGACGCCTGGCCGGCGTCGACGGTGAGGCTGGGGCCGTGCAGGCCGAGGGCGTACGAGACGCGGTTGGCCGTCATGCCGCGCTGGGTGCCGGCGACGGTGTGCGGGGTCCGGGCGGCCGGTCCCCGACGGTCGAGCAGGAGGCCGTAGTCGCCGGACGCCACGCCGAGGAAGACGGCGGTGTCCTGGGAGCGCCAGGTCTCCGGGCGGATTCCCGCGTCCTCGAAGGCCTCCCAGCTCAGCTCCAGGGCCAGGCGCTGCTGCGGATCCATCGCGGCGGCCTCGCGCGGGCCGATCCCGAAGAACCCCGCGTCGAACCGGTCCACGTCCTCCAGGAACGCCCCCCACCGCAGGGCGGACGGCTCGTCGTCCCCGGGCCCCCCGGGGCCGCCCCGGCGGTCGTCGGGAGTTTCGGTGACGGCGCTGCGGCCGTCCCGCAGGAGGTCCCACAACTGCCGGGGTCCAGCGGCGCCCGGAAGGCGGCAGGAGATTCCGACCAACGCGATGGGTTCCTCCGGCACCGACCGATTTCCCGCGGAATTCACGGAGGCCTCGGAATGCCCATGGCGGAGATCAGACATGACGCCCCCTGTTATCACTTCGAACCGACCGACGGCATGACGGAACGCATCCCGGAGAACCAGGGAAAGGAAAGAGAGATTCGGAATTCCCCGTCAGAACACTGTGGAACACGGCACACGGCCCCCAGAGACTGACATACGCACCGCACCGCCCGACAAGCCCGTTCGACGGCCGACCACGCGTTTTCGGCCCATCTGGCGGAAGACCGCAGGTCAACGTCCGTCCCGGTCCCACCTGGTGGTTTCCGGAAGATCACGGTCCGGCACGGCCGGTCGCGGAACCCGCCGTCACCACGGACGTCTGAGCGATCTCGGCAAGAAATCGACGGGACATGTTTGGGCACCCGTGGGACTCCCGCACCCGCGACACCGCCCCGATCGTCCGTATCCTGCGGGCATGACGAGCCCAGCCGCCGCCCCCGTTCCCGTCGCCCGCCACACCGCCGCCCACGCCTCGTCCGTGCGGGAGATCCTCGAACTCACGGCGCGGCCGGAGGTGATCTCCTTCGCCGGCGGCCTGCCCGCCCCGGAGCTCTTCGACGTCGCCGGCCTGCGGGCCGCGTACGACCACGTGCTGGCCACGGCCCCGCACCGCGTCCTCCAGTACTCGACCACCGAGGGCGACCCGGCGCTGCGGGTGGCCGTCGCGGAGCGGCTGGGCTCCCGCGGCCTGCCCACCCCGGCGGACGACCTGCTGGTCACCTCGGGCTCCCAGCAGGCACTGACGCTGGTCTCGACGGCGCTGCTGGCCCCCGGCGACACCGTCCTCGTGGAGAACCCCACCTATCTGGCGGCCCTGCAGTGCTTCGCCTTCGCGGGAGCCCGCGTCGTCCCGGTCCCCTCCGACGAGGACGGCGTCGACCCGGTGGCGCTGGCCCGCCTCGTCGCCTCGGAGCGGCCCAGACTCCTCTACCTCGTCCCCAACTTCCAGAACCCGACCGGCCGTACGCTCTCCGTCGAGCGCCGCCGAGCCGTCGCGGAGGTCGCGGCCCACCACGGCCTGTGGATCGTCGAGGACGACCCCTACGGCGAGTTGCGGTTCGACGGCGCTCCGCTGCCGTGGATCGCCTCGCTCGACGCCGCGGCCGACCGCACGGTGCTGCTCGGCAGCCTCTCCAAGACCATGTCCCCGGGCATGCGCCTCGGCTGGCTGCGCGCTCCGGCCGAACTGCGCCGCGCCTGTACGACGGTGAAGCAGACCACCGACCTGCACTCCTCCACCGTCGACCAGGCCGCCGCCGCCCGGTACCTCACCCATGCCGACCTCGACGCGCACCTGACGCGGGTCCGCGCCGCCTACCGGGAACGCCGTGACGCGCTGCTCGACGGCCTGCCCCACGCGCTCCCCCACGGAAGCACCTGGAACCGGCCGGACGGCGGGATGTTCGTGTGGGTGCGCCTGCCGGACGGGCACGACGCCACCGCCCTGCTGCCCCGGGCCGCCGCCCACGACGTCGCCTACGTACCCGGCGCGCCGTTCTTCGCCGACCGGCCCGACCCGGCGACCCTGCGGCTGTCGTTCACCGGACACCCCGCCGAGGCGATCAGGGAGGGACTGACCCGCCTCGCCGGAGTCTTCGGGTGACCATCGGGGCCCGCCGACACCCGGCGACGGCGGGGCCGGCGCCCGGCAACGGCGCAGGTATGCTCCCGTTCTGACGGTGCGCTCCCGTACTTGTGGACACTCGTGCGCAAGCCGCCGTCACCTACAATGCGGCCATGACTGGCTTACTACGCCTACGGGTTGCGCGAGGAGCTTCCTTGTCCGGTGACACGCCTCGACGACTGGGAACCATGACAGCCGTGGCAATCGCACTGCTGGCGTCGGATTTCATCACCAAACAGATAGCGCTGACACATTTCTCGGGGACCGATCCGACATCGACCCTCGGCGGGCTTCTGAAATTCACGCTGGTCTTCAATTCGGGCGGGGCGTTCTCCATCGGCGCGGGGGAGACCTGGTTCTTCACCACGGTGAAGATGCTGGTCATCGTCCTCATGCTGGTGGTGTCGCCCCGGATCCGCACCCCCCTCTGGGCGGTCTCCTTCGGGCTGGTCATCGCCGGCGCGGCCGGCAACCTCATCGACCGGCTGTTCCGGGACCCCTCCCCGTGGGAGGGACGCGTCGTGGACTGGATCCAACTGCCGCACTGGCCGGTCTTCAACCTCGCCGACTGCGGCGTGGTCTGCGGCAGCGCCCTGGTGATGTGGGCCTCGATGCGCGGCATCCGCCTGGACGGCACGCGCGCCACCGAGGAACCGGCCGAGCCGGACGCGACGGAACGGACCGCCGAGGTGAAGAACCCGTAGGGCAGCCGGCCGTCCGGCCCGGGGAGAGCCGCCCGGCCGGCCCCGAACCCGCCTGCGGGGCCCCCGAGTCGTGCGCCGGGCCCCGCACGGGGCCCCTTCCTCACGCCGCGGCGTGGGCCCTGAGCAGTCCGTACCGCTCGGCCAGGACGGCGGCCTGGGTCCGGTTGCGGACGCCCAGTTTGGCGAGCAGCTCGCTGACGTAGTCCTTGACGGTCGCCGGGCGGAGGTACAGCCGCTCGGCGATGTCCGCGTTGGACAGACCCTCGCCCAGGCAGACCAGGATCTCCAGCTCACGGGCGTTGAGCCGGGCCGGGACCTGCCGGTCGGGCGGCTCGGGCGCCACCGCCGGTGCGGCCGACCGGAGTTGCGGGAAGACCACGGTACCGCCCGAGGTGAGCACCCGGACGGCGTCCAGCAGCAGGCCGCTCGGGGCGTTCCGCCGGAGGCAGCCGACCGCGCCGTGCCGCAGCGCCCGGTTCAGCAGGCCGCCGTCCTCCTCCGTGGCCAGCATGGCCACCCGGGGCGCCCGGGGCAGGTAGATCAGCGAGAGCAGGGTGTCGAGGGCCGCGTCGGCCTGGCGGCCGAGGTCCAGCAGGACCAGGTCGGGCTGGAGCGCGCGGGCCCGCTCGACCGCCCGGTCCACCGGACAGTCCGCCACCACCGTCAGCACGGGGTCGGATTCGATGATCAGGCGCAGTCCCGAAGCGACCGGTGGCTGCCGGATATTCCCAACCACTCCCTAAAAGTGGCGAACTGGAGATTAACATGTCCGTTTTCTCGACCCCGGAAAAGCGCATCGCCGCCGCCGGCGCGGCCGTTGCCGGTCTGAGCGCCCCGCTCCTGCTGGCCGCCACCACCCCTGACGTGCTGACCGGCTACTTCGGTCTGGAGTAAAAGAGCGCCGACCGCGTGCTGACCGCCATCGAGGCCAGCACCGACGTCGCCGCCGCCCTCTCGCTGTTCGGTGGCGTCACCGCCGCCGGCGGCGTGGCCATGTGGATGCTCAAGAAGGCGATCACCGCCGGCGGCCGCCGCGCCATCATCGCCTGACCCGGGCGCCGGCCGGACCCCGCCGCACCGGCGGGGTCCGGCCCACCGGCCTTGTGCAGCAGACGACTTGGGGAGGGACGACATGATCGCGGGAGTCTGCGGAGGGCTCGCAGCCGCCTGGGCCCGGCAGCGCTGGGCCGTGGCCGCCGGGCAGTTGCTCTGGTTCGCCTGCATGGCGATCGGGATCTCCTGCTCGGGCGGCATCGAGTCCGCCGTCCGCGTGGAACCCAAACCCGCCGGTCCGGGCCTGTGGCTCGAGGTCTTCCTCAACAACGCCAAGGTGGCCGCGCTGGCCTTCAGCGGAGTCGCCACCCTCGGCCTGACCACGGTCGCCTTCTCGCTGCTCTCCGGCCTCGGTGTCGGCGTGCTGATCGGGCACGCGTACGCGCTGGGCGGCGGCCAACTGCTGCGGGCCGTCGGACCGCACGCGGTGCTCGAACTGCCGGCCCTCGGCCTCGCCGTCGCGGCCGGCCTGGCCCCGGCGCTCGGGCTGTCCCGCCGCCTGGTGTCCGGACGGGGCGCCCCGTTCAGCCAGCACGTGGTCGACGCCGCTGTCCTCTTCGGAACCTCGCTGGCCGCGCTCGCCGTGGCCGCGGGCGTGGAAACGTGGGTGAGCCCCCGATGACCTTGACCACCACGACGGACCACCGTCCCCTGCTCGATCCGGAGGCCGCGCCCGAAGGCCGGGACGACGGCCGGGACGACGGCCGGGCCGGGCGCCTGCGCCACCGCGCCGCCCTGGCGCTCGCCGTCCTCGTCCAACCCCTGGCCGGTCTCGGCCTCCTGGACCGCTACCGCGCGGCCGTCCTGGAGAAGATCCCCGACGCGGCACCGGGCGCGGTGAAGGCCGGCGTCTGGGCGGGCTGGCTGTTCGGATCGGTGCTCGGCGCGATCGGCGTGCTGCTGGCCGTCCTGCTCGCCGGCGCCGCCGGTGCCGGCGCCTGCCGACTGGCCGGCGCCCGCGACGGCTTCGCCCGGGACCGCGCGACCGTCGGCACGGTGGCCGCCCTCTACTTCGTGGGCAAGCTGCTGCTGCTCGGCGCGGGCGCCGCCCTGGTCGGCCGCCCCTCCTGGGACGGACTGGTGGACGCGCTGGGAAGCGCCGACCTCGGCCTGGTCGTGCTGTTCGCGGCCTTCACCGAGGTCCTGCGCCGCAGCACCGGCCTGAGCCCCGCCCGCAGCGCGGCGGCCGCGCTCGCGCCCGCGGCGGTGCTCCTCGCGCTCTGCCTGATCCCGCGCTGAGCCCGCGCCGGGCCGGGACCGGGCCCGGCGCCGCCCGCGCCGCTCGCACCGCTTGAGAGAACGACCCCCGTACGACTCGTACGACCCCGCACGACCCCGCACGACCCCGCACGACCCCGCACGACCCCGCACGACCCCGCACGACCGAGGAGCCGACATCACCGTGGTATCGCAGATCAAGCCGACCGGTGCGGCCGTGGCCGGCCTGCTGGCCGTGGCCGCCGCCGTCCTGGCCGGGGTCCGGACGGTCTGGTACTGGACGAGCCGGCCGGACACCCTGGCCGCGGTCGACCGGGCCGACCGGGTCGTCGACGCCGCCCGGTCGACGGTGGTGCAGACCCAGGACCTGCTCAACTGGGGCTGGCTGGCGGCCGCCGTCCTGCTGCTCGCCCTCGGCGCGGTGGTCGCCCTGGCCTCCACCGGCCGCTGGCTGCTGTTCGGCTTCTCGGCCCTGGTCTGCATGCCGCTCGGGGTGGCGGGCTTCCGGCTGCCCGCCGCCGCCGGACTCAACGGGACGGCCGCCGGCTTCTGCGTCCTGGTCGTCGCGGCCAGCGCGGTCGCCCTGCTCACCGGCCGGCGGGACTGATGGACGGCCGCCGGCTCGCCTGGACCGCCGGGCTGGCCCTGGTCGACGCCGACCTGCGGCGCCGGCGCAACCGCCTCCCGGGGCTGCGCACCCTCGCCCCGCCGGCCCGGGCCGTGCTCGCGCTGGCCGTCGGCGTCGGCCTGGCCACCGTCGCGGCCCTGCTCTGGGGGATCGGCTCGGCGCTCGGCCGGGTCTTCCCGGTCGGCCCCGAGGACGGCACCGTCGTGTCCGGCGCCTGCTGGTCGGTGGCGGTCGTGCTGGTCGCCGGCCACCTGCTCTCGGCGCGGCCCAACCAGGCCCGGCTGCTGCTCGATCCGCCCGACCGCGCCGTCCTGCTCTCCTGGCGGGTGCCGCAGCAGTCCGTGTTCCTGGCCCGCCTCTGGCTGCCCGCCCTGGCCGGGGCCGTCGGCTCCGTGACGGTCGCGGGCCTGGCGGCCGGCCCCTGGCTGGCCGCCTCCCCCGCGGGCCGGGCCCTGCTGCCCGCCGCGCTCACCGCCGTCGCCGGATCCGCGCTGGCCGGAGCGCTCGGCCACGTGGCCGCGACCGCCGCACTGATGCTGGGCCCGCGCCGGGCCCTGCCGCTCGCCGCGCTCGGCGTCCTGCTGCCGGGGCTGTCCGCCCTCGGGCTCGTCCTCGGACCGCTCGCCGACCGCCTCCACCTGTCCGGCCGGGCCGAACCCGAGGAGTACGGGGCGGCGCTGCGCTCCGCCGTGGCCCGCCTCCGCCCGGACCTCTGGGACCGCCTGCTCGACCCCGACCGGCTCGGGACGGCCCTGCTCGGCTGGTGCTCGACCCTGCTGCTGCTCGGCGGCCTCGCCCACCTCCTGCTGCGCCGGGCCGCCGCCCGCGGCGCGCTCCGCCCCGCCGTCCCCGGCGGGCCCGCGGCCGCCGCACACACCTCCAGCACCCTGCTCGACCGGGTGCCGCCGGTGCTGCTGCCCGCGGCCAAGGACCTGCTGGCGCTGCGCCGCCGCCCCGTCGCCAGCACCGGCGCGCTGTTCCGGACGGCCCTGGTCGGCCTCGCCCTGGCGGCGCTCGGCGCGGGGGTCCGGCTCGGCCACGGCGGCGAACCGCCGTGGCGGCTCCCGCTGGGCGCCTGGAGCGTTCCGCTGGCGCTCGCCGTGTTCCTGGCGCTGTCCACCGTGGTGGCCCAGGTGGCGGGGGTCGAGGCCGAGCAGCGGTCGCTCGACCTGCTCCGCCAGGCGCCGGTGCCGTTCGGCCGGATCCTGGCCGGGAAGGTGGCCTCCTGCTGCGCCGTCGCGGCCGTACCGGTCGTACCGCTGTACCTCGGGCTGCTGCTGGTCGGCGGCGGGAGCGTGACCGCGGGCGCGCTGCTCGCCCTCCCGGTCGCGCTGCTGGCCGGCAGCTGCGCGCTGGTGGCCGCCGCCTTCCTGACCCCGGCCGCCGAGGGCTTCGCCGACGGCCGGGCCGCCCGTTCCGGCGCGGCCGAGACCGTGGAGGGCCTGCTGGCCGCGGTGCTGGCCGCCCCCGCGGCGGCCGGGCCGGTACTCCGCTCGGCCACCGGCACCGGCGGGGCCGTCGAGGCAGCGGCCTGCCTGCTCGACCTGGCCCTGCTGCTGGCCGTCCTGCGGTTCGCGGCCCGAAGTGATCTCCGAATCCGGAAGGTGCGCCCGTGATCGCCGTCGAATCCGCCAGTGTCCGGTACGCCGGGCACACCGCCCTCGCCGAGGTCGGACTCACCGTCGGGGAGGGCGAGTTCGTCGCCCTGGTCGGCCACAACGGGTCGGGCAAGACCGCCCTGCTGCGGCTGCTGGCCGGGCTGGAGGAGCCCACCTCGGGCCGGGTCGCCGTCGCCGGCCGGCCGGCCACCGCGCTCGCCGTCCGGGCCGAGCGCGGCTACGCCCCCGCCGAACCGCCGCTCTACGACTACCTGACCGTCCGTGAGCAGCTGGTCCTGGCGGCCAGGCTGTACGGCGCCCCGGTGCGGGAGGCCCTCGCCGCGCTGGCCGGCACCGCCCTGGAGGACCGCCCGGACGCCCTCGTCCGGGAGCTCTCACTCGGCATGCGCAAGCAGCTCGGCCTGCTCGTCGCCACCGTGCACCGGCCCCGGCTGCTCCTGCTCGACGAGCCGACCAACGGCCTCGACACCGGCGCGGCCGGCGCGCTCCGGGCCGCCGCCGCCGACTGGCGCGACCAGGGGCGCACCGTCCTGCTCTGCACCCACGACCTCGGCTGGGCCGACGAGTTGGTGAGCCGGCTGGTCGTCCTGGACCACGGCGCCGTCCGCCACGACCTCCGGCTCGACGGCGAGACGGCCACCGCCGCGCTGCACCGCCTCGACCCGACCGGCACCCTCCTCACCATCGCCGACTCCCCGACCCACCCGGCCAGCACGGAGCCCGCCACACCATGACCCCTCCCACCGCCCCTCCCACCGCCCCTCCCTCCGCCCCTCCCAGCGCCCGGACGGCCGGCCCGGCGGTCGAGGTCCGCGGACTGCGCCGCCGCTACGGCACCCTCACCGCCCTCGACGGCGTCGACCTGACCGTCCCCGCCGGCTCGCTGACCGCGCTGATCGGGCCCAACGGCTCCGGCAAGACCACCACCATGCGCGTCCTACTGGGCCTGGACCGCCCCGACGCGGGCACCGGCACCGTCCTCGGACACCCGCTGGACCGGCCGGAGCGCTACCTCCACACGGTCGGCGCGCTGATCGAACAGCCCGCGCTCTACCGGCGGCTCGACGCCCGCACCAACCTGCGGGTGCTCGCCGAACTCGGCGGCATCCCCCGCGGCCGGGTCGACGAGGTGCTGGAGCAGGTCGGCCTCACCGCCCACGCCGGCCGACCGGTGGGCGGGTACTCGCTCGGCATGCGCCAACGGCTCGGCATCGCCGCGGCCCTGCTCCCCGAGCCCCGGCTGCTCGTCCTGGACGAGCCGATGAACGGGCTCGACCCGATCGGCATCCTCCAACTCCGGCAGCTGCTGCGGTCCCTGGCGGACGCCGGCGCCACCGTGCTGGTCTCCAGCCACCAGCTCAACGAACTGGACGCGATCTGCGACCGCTTCGTCCTGATGCACCGAGGCCGGGTGCTGTTCCAGGGCGGCAGGGCGGAGCTGACCGCCTCCCGGACGGCCGTCGTCGAACTGGCCCCGGAGTCCGCCGCCGACGGCGCGGCCCTCCACGACCTGCTGAGCGGGGCCGGGTACCCCAACCGCCACGAGGAGGGGCTGCTGCTGGTCGAGGCCCCCGCCGACGCGGCCGCCGAACTGAACCGGATCGCGGCGGCGGGCGGCGCGACCCTCGCCCACCTGGCCGTCCGACGGACCTCCGTGGAGCAGGCCTTCCTCGCCCTGGTCACCGGCACCGGGCCCGCGCCGACCGACCCGACCGCCCCGACCGAGAGGACGGCCGTCCCGTGCTGACCCACGTGCACCAGGCGTTCCGCAGCGAGCTGGTCAAACTGCTCCGGCCGCGGCTGCTCTGGCCGCTCCTCGGCTCCGTCGCGGCGGCCACCGCCGCGGTCGCCGCCGGCACCGCCGCCCTCCGGGACGACCCCGGCCCGGTGGACCTGCTCGGCGCCGCCCGTACCGCCACACCCCTGATCGGCCTGGTCATGATGTGCGTGGCCGCCAACGCCTTCTGCCAGGAGTACCGCGAGGGCACCTGGCGAAACCTGCTGGTCCGCCAGCCGGCCCGCGGCGCACTCGCCACCGGCAAGCTCGCCGGGCTGGCCCTCCTGTCCCTGCTGGTCGCCGCCACCGTCTGGGCCACCTGCGCGGCGACCACCACCCTGACCGCCGCACGCCACGGCTCCCCACCCCACTGGGACGGAGCCCCCCACCACCCTGCGCCTGCTCGCGGCAATGCCCGCCTACACGGTCCTGGGCTCCGCCGCCGGCCTGCTCCTGCGGTCGACCGCGGCAGCCCTGGGAACAGTCCTGGGGTGGACCCTGGTCGCCGAGTCCGCCCTCACCGCCCTCGCCGCCACCAAGGGCTGGGACATCTCCCCCTGGCTCCCCGCCTCCGCCGTCACCCGCCTCTCCGCCGCCCCCTCCCCCACCCTCCCCACCCTCACCACCACCGCCTGGTGCACCCTCCTCTTCACCACCGCCACCCACCACTTCACCCGCACCCCCCACCTCTGACCCACCCGAGCCCCCGCCCCGGCGCCGCAGACAGAAACACAAGCAGTTCACCAAGGTCGCCGACACGATCGCCAACCCGAACCCGCCCAACGACGACTCGCTGGTCGTCCCCTACAGCCCCCGCCGGAATCCGCCCACCAACGACCCCTTGACCCCCAGCGCCCGACGATAGCCATCGCTGCACGTCAGACGGTAGACAGCCCGCGTTCGTTCACCGAAAGACGCCTCAGAGGCAATGGTGGTCGACGCGTGATCCCCTGTAGGTCCCCAAACTTCCCCGCCCCAGCGCCTCCCCGCCCCGTCGCAGCTGTCGTGGCCCAAGCCGTCCCCATCGCCCGTTCCGGTCCGCCTTGCGTCGGCGAAGGCTCAGGTGTCCGGGTACGTGCTGAGACTCTCCGTTGTAGGTTTGACCTTGTCATCAGCGCGGCCCGCCGGGCTTCCTTCCAGGGACATGCCCCCACCCGCACGAGTCACTTCGTGCTGCCTGGGAGCATTCCTTGCTGTTCCGCGACTCCGCGTCCGCGGTCGCTGCCGAGAGCCTGGCCGGATCACTGTTCGTGCGCCTCATCGACCAGTTCGTTCACAAGCACGGCCACAAACCCAGCTCATCCGAGGTGCGCTCCTGGGAACGGAGCATCCCGGCTCTGACCAACGCCCTCCTGGACGCCGGGCTCGGCATGGTCGAAGTACTCCTCGAGTACTCGCTGCCGCTCAACAGCAAGCGAGCGGACGTCATACTCGCCGGCGTCCACCCGACCACGGGCGAGCCGTCGTACGTGGTGGTCGAGCTCAAGCAGTGGAGCAGCGCGCTTCCGGAGGACGGCGAGCCGCTGCTCTGCCGGGTGGACGCCTACACCCGGCCGGTGCTGAACCCGATCGAGCAGGTCCGCGGCTACTGCGACTACCTGATCTCCTTCAACGGCGCGCTCGCCGCGCATCCCGAGCGGCTCTCTGGCGTCGCTTTCCTCCACAACGCGACGGAGTTCGGCGTCCAGGGCCTCTACGAGGTCTCGCAGGACGAGCGCGGCCGGCTCTTCACCGCCGAGCGCCGCGGGGAGTTCATCCAGTACCTCCAGTCGAAGCTGAAGCCGGTCTCCGGCGCGGAGGCGGCGGACCAGTTGCTCGCGGGCAAGGTGGCCCCTTCCAAGCAGCTGATGGCGGTCGCCGCCGACGAGGTTCGCGAGCGCGAGCAGTTCGTGCTGCTGGACGAGCAGCGGGTCGCCTACGAGCTGGTGCTGCGCGCGGTCCGCCAGGCGCAGCAGTCTGATCACAAGGAGGTCGTCGTCATCACGGGTGGCCCGGGTACCGGGAAGAGCGTCATCGCGCTGTCCCTCCTGGGTGATCTGTACCGGCGCGGCGTCACGGCCCTGCACGCGACCGGGTCCAGCTCGTTCACCACCACCATGCGCCGGATCGCCGGCGCACGGAAGCGTGCGGTCCAGGACCTGTTCAAGTACTTCAACAGCTTCATGACCGCCGAGCGCAACGGGCTGGACGTACTGATCTGCGACGAGGCCCACCGGATCCGGGAGACGTCGGCGAACCGCTACACCCAGGCCGCCCAGCGCACCGGCAAGCCCCAGATCGAGGAGCTGATCGACGCCGCCCGGGTGCCCGTGTTCCTGCTGGACGAGCACCAGGTCGTCCGGCCGGGCGAGATGGGCACGGTGGCCCAGATCCGGGCCGCCGCTGCCGTGAAGGGCCTGGACTGCCAGGTGGTGGAGCTGGACAGCCAGTTCCGCTGCGGCGGCAGCGACGCCTACCTGCACTGGGTGGTACGCCTGCTGGCCCTCGAACCCGGCGGCCCGGTCGGCTGGGAGCCCGACGGCAAGGTCGTCCTGGAGGTCGTGGACAGTCCCCAGGAGCTGGAGGCGTTCCTCGACGCCCGGCGCGCGGAGGGATACGGCGCCCGCATGTCGGCCGGGTACTGCTGGAAGTGGACGACGAAGGTCGCCCCGGGGGACCCGCTCCCCCTCGACGTGCGCATCGGTGACTGGGCCCGTCCGTGGAACGTGTACGGCGACCGGTCGATCGCCGGCGCCCCGCCGGCCGCGTTGTGGGCCACCGATCCGGCCGGTTTCGGCCAGGTCGGCTGCGTGTACACCGCGCAGGGCTTCGAGTACGACTGGAGCGGCGTCATCCTCGGGCCGGACCTCGTCTGGCGCACCGACCGGTGGATCACCGACCGGACGGCGTCCAAGGACCCCGTCTTCCGCAAGTCCACCACCGACGCCGACATCGACCGCCTGATCCGCAACACCTACAAGGTGCTGCTGACCCGCGGAATGATCGGCACCGTCGTCTACTCGACGGACCCGGAGACACGCGCCAAACTGCGGAACCTGGTGGCCGGCCAACAGGTGGAGCAGATCGAGGTGGCGCACGGCCGTCGCGGCTGATCGGCCACTCACCGCACCGGGCCGACGGGCTCCCGGGGTTCGCCTCGGAACACCTGTTCGCCGTGCCACTGCCGGTGCAGGCCTGCGACCAGTGGAGTCCCTGCCTGCGGGCCGATGACCGGCCGTCCGGCAACGCACATACGCCCGCTTCCGGTCCGACCGTGCTCGTTCCCAGCATTCCCCGGATGAGGACGAGCCTCATCCAGATCTCGCACGCCTCTCACCGGACACAAGCTCGTTCTCGTCGCCTGCGCTTGCTCCCTGGCCGACGGCGTGATCCGCCTTGAGTGGGAATCCGCTGAACTCCACTGCAAGGAAAGGTCATTGATCTGGCACCGCCATGAGCCCCCTGCCCATCCCACGGCAGCGCTGACGCGACAGCTTCGCGCGCCGACGGTGAGCCCTTTGCCTCTGCCCCTGCGGGGCATGGCGGCGGACCGGCATGCGTCCTGCCAGGTTCCGCTCACTGACCCCCGACGCCAACGCGTCCCACGCGGTAGCATCGTTGCGCTGCGCACCTTCCCGGAGGGTACGAGGCCTAGGTTCCATGCGCCCTCGACAGGCGGCGATTGACGAATGGTTGTGCCCGTCAGGTGGTCAACATCTGACGTGAGCGTGGTTGCCCGGTAGGGTGCCCCCTGCCATTTCCGATATCACTACCTGGGGATGGCCGCATGACCTCGATCGAGTACAAGCCTGCGCGTCGTGGACGGATCCGCAAGATCCTCACCGACATCGTCGTCGGAGTCGCCTCCAACATGTTGGTGGCGGCGCTGACCTCGGTGGCGCACCTGCTCTTCTGACGCAGGTCAGTGGCGGGCCCGGCGAGCCCGCCACTTCCACCTTTCCACGCCTTCCGTCAGAACAAGCGAAGGTCGTTCTTGGGCTTCTTCCGTCCCCGCTTCGGACGGGCGTGATGCCTTGGCAAGCTCTCCCGAGTCGGCCGCAATCCGTGGATCTCGGTCTCCCCGACAAGGCCCTTGAGGTAGGCCCGAGTCTCCTCGTCCGTGGAATAGAGCACCGTCGCCCGGCTGGCCCGGGTCATCAGCACGTGGTAGGCGTGCCGAATCAGGCGGGCGAACTCCTCGTCACCGACGCTGCTCGCACTGACCTTCGGATCAAGAGATCCTGGAACTCTCACCCGTCTTACACCTTGCGCCGACTTCTCCGTCTCCTTGCCTCGGCGGAACTCCCACTGGTCGTTCCGGCGCACCATGTCATCGCCCATGATCACTCCGCACCAGTCCCACTCGAGGCCCTGTGCGGTGTACACACAGCCGATCTGGCCGATGCCGTTCTCGTGCATCGACCACCTGACACCGGGCGGGGCGCCGTCCGCGCAGAAGCTGTCGCTCTTCGCGTTCCACGGCTCGTGCCAGTCACCGATCCTGACATCCCGCTCCAGTCGCTTCTCCCGGCCCACGGGCTCGGTCCAAGGCCAGCAGTAGCCGGCAACCATACGCGCGGATGCCCCGGCGCTCTCCTCGCCGAGGATGATGTCCCTGAGCGCGTCCGGCGTGTCCACCACCTCGACATGCATCAAGCCGTCCGGCGTCCAGTGCTCAGGTTCGTCATCCGACAAGCCGAGCAGCGCGTGCACCCAGCGGACGTACGCGTCACTGCCACCGCATCGGAACTGCTCGCGGAGGCCGTACCGCACCACCTTGGCTCCGCGCCGATCGGCCGCCTGCTGGATCAGGTCGACCGTACCGACCTCCTTCGGACGAACGACCTGGCCTTCGTCGAGGAAGAACACCGTCAGCCGGGACGCATCGAGGAGTTCATCCACCTGCGGCCGAGATCCCTGCTTCTCCGGCGGCCAGAACCGGTTCTCGGAGCGGTCACGGAGTCGGTGTGCCTCATCGCAGATCAGAACATCGAGCAGCGGGTCGGGCGTCGTGACGTAGTCGAAGAAGTAGGTGAACGTCTCCTTGAACTCCCGGTCACCGACACCGACGTGCTCCTGCATCGCCGCGTTGAAGGCCCTGCTCCCGCTGGCATAGTTGACGTTCCGGCCAGCGGCCTCCAGCTCCGCCTTGATCTGCAGGCCGATAGCGCTCTTTCCGGTGCCGGCGCCACCGGTCACCAGGAAAACTACTCGTCGCTCGTCCGGAACCAACGCGGACTGCTTCGAGGAGGGCAGTACCTTGGCAGCTGTCTCCAGGATCTGATCAGCCACCTCCTTCTGCCGCCCCCGCAGGGTGAAGACCGTGTCCGTGCCCCGGGACAACATCATCACGTCGAGCAGCGGTTCATTGCGCACGCCGATGCCCTGGAGTAGCAGCTCGGCCTCGGTGCTGCCGCCGTCGGCGGCAAAGTGTCCCTGCAAGTCGGTCAGCAACTGGCGGCGGCGATCACCGGTGTACACCTTCGCATAGACACCCGTCGGTGCGTCCACGTCGATCAGCGGACGGACAGAGTCCTCAGTGGCGTTGTGCAGGTAGGCAAAGCCGCCGCACTCGATGTCGACCGTTCGGAAGGGGCCCCGGCTGCCGGTGAACGCGTGGTAGTACTCGCGCAGTTGCAGCGCAGGGTGCTTCTTGGGCTTCGCCAGGCCCGCGACGTAGATCTGGTCCGCAACGGCCCGCTCGACCCTGGTCACGGTCGACCAACGCTTCAGCTCCACCAGCTGGACGGACGGCCGATTCTCCCGCGGGTGGCGGCCCACCAGGACGACGTCCACGAGCCTGGGACTGCTCCCCTTGATGTCCTCGTCAGCAGTCGCTGCGCACTCGACGACCATCTGCACATTGCCACGATCAGCGGCGACCAGATCGTTCGCCAGACAGATCAGACTCTCCGCCCACGCCAACCGCTCCGTCTCCGAAGCCTCGTGCTCCCGGAACTTTCGCCACCGTTCGGCAAGATGCGGCACCATCCGGCGACGCGAGTTCAGAGTGAGCAGATCCTGCGCCGACAACTTCAGCAGGAGCATGGGCACGAAGGGACTCCCCCAGACCAGACCACCAATGATTCGTGCGGGTTGGGGGCATGTCCTCAGTGGGAAGCCTGTCGGGCCGCAAACAGTACCGTCGATCCTACGTGCAGAAGCGGCTGTCAGTACACAATTCTCAGCGGCGATACGTACATCAAGAGATCATTCTCATCCCGGGCGAAGGCCCAGCCGCGCAATACCCCCAGTCGCCCGACCACTGCCATCTCTGCACGTCAGACGGTATACAGCCCGCGCTGTTCGTTCACCCGAAAGGCCCTCAAAGGCGGAGGTGAATTGCGCGTGATCCCAGATCGCCCCCCGACTGATGCACTGACCAGCGTCTCCAAGGAGCTGAACCAGTCGATACCCTCGGCCCCGGCCGGCAGCTACGGGCGCCCACCCTCGCACGACAGCCGCGACGAGGACCCATCCGCCCACGCCACTGATTCCCCGCCACCGCCATCAGTTGCTTTCCTTTGCGGCACGGTCCTGGGAGGGCTACACCGGCCTTCTCTTCGATGCGTGCAACACACCACGGCTGAGCACGTTCCAGGAGGACACCACGTCTCTCGCCCCTGCCCTCGACGACCCCCTGGGCCTTGGCCAACGTGTACCCGCCAGCCACCGCGGAACGCCCTCGACTCCATCCCCATCGACGACCTCACCCGCCAGCACCTGCCCGCATCCGTCACCGACCGGCTGCGCCGGCGCCGGCGCCGGCGCCGAGGCAGAGTCACCGTCCACCGGATCATGTCCACGCTCGCCAGCGCCCTCGCCACCGCCGTCGACACCGCCGTCGACACTGAACGCCTGGCCCGCACCCCCGCTCATCTCCAGGCCCGCCGCGAACGGCGCCTGTGGACCGAGGAGCAGGCGGCTCGTTTCCTGCGCTTCACCCATCTCGTCGCCCCGCTGCATGCCGACCTCACCTAGCTGATGATCGGCACCGACGTGCGCGAGGGGGAGGTCCTGGCCCTGTGCTGGGACGACGTCCACCTGCCCGAGCGCACCCTGTCCATCCGCGCGAGGCTCTCCTCGATCGACAACGACCAGCTCCTGCTCACCGCTCCAAAGACCGGGCAGTCGCACTTGGGTTGCCCTGTCCGACCGTGTCACCGATGCCCTCGACGAGCGGGCAGGGTCACGCGCGTTCGCCCAGATCACCCCGCCGGCGGCTATGTCTTCCACTACCCTGGCCGCCCCTGAATCTCAAGACCGTCCTCGGCCGCTTCCACCTGCTGACAAAGCCGACGTCCCCCGGATCGCCCTGCACGACCTGCGCCACCTCACCCTGTCCACCACCGCGAACATCTACGCCGACCTCACCAGACTCGCCGCCCGCGCGGCCGTCGACGCCGTCGCCTGGATCCCGGATGGCGCCGACCATGCCGTCCTCGGACACCCCGTCTGCCGCGCCCAGCACCCCTGGCGCCAGCGCCCGCTCCTGCACCGGCAACTGCCCGCCTACCAGCAGGCGCGAACAGAAGAACCAACCGCGCCCTGGCCGATGTGGCCCAGAGACCACCGTGCGACCACCAGCCGACACCACAACAGAAAGAGCGGGCACCCGGTTTCCCAAGTACCCGCTCTCACAACCGACATCACTGTCGGGACGACAGGATTTGAACCTGCGACCCCTTGACCCCCAGTCAAGTGCGCTACCAAGCTGCGCCACGTCCCGTGGTCTCGGTGCCTGCAGCGGGGCCTGGGGGGCTCTGCTGTGGGCTTCTCGACCTTGTCTCCGGTTGTCCCGGCGACGTGGAAAACAATACAGCACGTCGGGGGGTGCTCGCTGCCAGGTTCGGGGGGTGGGGTGGGTCAGGGGGTGGGGTGGCGGGCGTCGTAGGTGAGGAAGGCGGGGCGGCGGGCGGCGAGGAGGAGGACGGCGGCGACGCAGGCGAGGCCGCCGGTGATCACGGAGGTGGCGGGGTTGGTGAGGGCGGCGACGGTGCCGGACTCGAAGTCGCCGAGGCGGGGGCCGCCGGCGACGACCACGATGAAGATCCCCTGGAGGCGGCCGCGCATCTCGTCCGGGGCCGCGACCTGCATCATCGTGTTGCGGAAGATCATGCTGACGGTGTCGGCGCAGCCCGCGACCGCGAGCAGCAGGAGGCCGAGCCAGAGGTTGTGGAGGGCGCCGAAGGCCGCGATGGCCAGGCCCCAGGCGGCGACGGCGGCAAGGACGGCGACGCCCTGGCGGTGGACGCGGCCGACCCAGCCGGAGAAGAGCGCGCCGATCAGGGCGCCGACGGCCGGGGCGGAGACCAGCAGGCCGACGGTGCCGGCGTCGCCGCCGTAGAAGGTGACCGCGATGGCCGGGAAGAGGGCGCGCGGCATGCCGAAGACCATCGCGGCCAGGTCAGCGAGGAAGCTGGTGCGCAGGTTGGGCTGCTCGCGCAGGAAGCGGAGGCCGTCGAGGACGGAGGCGCGGCCCTTGCGCTCGCCGAGCGGCCGCATGGCGGGCAGGCGCCACATCGCGTAGAGGGTGCCGGTGAAGGCGACGGTGTCGACCAGGTAGGCGGCCTGGGATCCGTAGGCGCCGATGAGGACGCCGCCGAGCATCGGGCCGACGGTGAGGCCGAGGTTCATGCTGACGGTGTTCAGGGCGTTCGCCGCCGGGAGCTGGTGGCTGGGCACCAGGCGGGGGATCATCGCGGAGCGGGCGGGCGAGCTGATCGCGAAGAAGCCGGCCTGGACGGCGACGGCGGCGTACAGGACGGCGACCAGGCCGAGGCCGGCCAGCGCCTGCGCGGCCAGGGCGGCGGAGACGACCGCCAGACCGGCCGAGCCGAGCAGGCCCAGCCGGCGCCGGTCGACGGTGTCGGCGATCGCGCCGCCGTAGAGGCCGAAGGCGACCAGCGGGACGAGGGAGAAGATGCCGACCAGGCCGGTCGCGAAGGCGGAGCCGGTCAGGTCGTAGACCTGGACGGAGACGGCGACGGCCGTCATCTGCTGGCCTATGGAGGAGACGGCCTGTCCGGCCCAGACCCGGCGGTAGTCGGGGTGGTCGCGCAGCGGGCTGAGGTCGGCGAAGGCCCGCCGGTACCAGGGGGAGCCGGCGGCCGCCTCCGGCCCGGGTCCGTCCCCCGGACCGGGTTCCGGTTCGGGTTCGGGATCGGCGGCGGAGGATGCGGGGGACGGGGCGGGCGCGGGGGACGGCGTGGAATGTTGATTGTTCGACATAGTCCCTCATGCTCCGCTCCGCCCCCGGACGGCCCCGCACCGGGGCCGCCCCAGCGAAAGCCCGCCCCCGCCCGCGACGCCCCGGCCCCACCCGCGAGGCCCCCGCTACCGGCTCAGCACCTGCCTCTCCCCCGCCTCCACCGCGAAGTCCAGCCGGTTGCCCGGCGGCGGGAACGGGCAGATGAAGTGGTCCGAGAAGGCGCACGGCGGCAGGTAGGCCCGGTTGAGGTCGAGGACCGTACGACCCTCGGCGTCGGGCGCGGGCAGGGTGATGAAGCGGAAGCGGTAGGTGTCGATGCCGCTGGTCGTGTCCGCGATCACGCCGCTGAGCCGATCGCCCGACCGGCTGACGGTCAGGGTGCGGTGCTCGCCCGCCACCGTGAAGGCGATCTGCCCGGAGACGGCCAGCGGGCGCTCCCGGCCGTCGGCGTTCGGGACGACGACCGACCGGGCGTCGTCGTCCTCGAACGGGGTGAAGACGGCGGGCACGGCCCACTCGGGCGCGTACGGGAAGGCGGAGATGCCCGCGAACGCCGTCCGACGGGGTGCGGCCGGGTCGAAGACCCGCAGGGCCAGCTCGCCCTCGCGCTCGATCGGGACGAGCAGCAGGTCTCCCAGGACGGCGGTGTCGGCGGCCGGGTCGCTGTCCGGGCGCAGCAGCGCCTCGCCGTCCACCGGTGCGTCGGCGCCGTCGATCGTGATGCCGTCGGACGCCGCCGCCCGGACCCGGACGCCCTCGGCGTCGGCCCACCAACGCCCGGGCAGGCCGGGGATCTCGGCGGGCTCGGGCTCCAGCCAGTGCGTGCCGGTGAGTGCGAGCTGGCCGTGCTGCGCGCTCACCGACGCCGCCCGGCCGTCGCTCCAGTGCTTCCAGTCCTCCGCGGCCGTCTCCGTCATCGGTCCACCCTCCCGGTCGGTCCGTGGACGGCCCGCTGTTCGGGCCGCCCGTCCTCCGTCATCCACAACACCGTCCGCGCGGACGGATCATTCCCGTCGGCCCGATGTCGCCGAAACCGCAACACGGCGGCAACGCGCCGACACCGGGCACAACACGGGGCACCACTCCGGCCACACACCTACCCCTCGCGGCGCTTCAGCGGACGGAACAGCCCCTCCTGCACCACGGACACCACCAGCCGGCCGTGCCGGTCGAAGATCTGCCCGCGGGCCAGGCCGCGCGCGCCGTGCGCGATCGGGGACTCCTGCTGGTACAGCAGCCAGTCGTCCGCCCGGAACGGCTGGTGGAACCACATCGCGTGGTCGAGCGAGGCCATGTCGAAGCTCCGCTCGCCCCACAGCGGCTCGACCGGGGCGCGGACGGCGTCCAGCAGCGTCATGTCGCTGGCGTAGGTGAGGGCGCAGACGTGGATCAGCGGGTCGTCCGGCAGCGGGCCGTTGGTGCGCAGCCAGACGCCGCTGCGCGCCTCGACGCCCTCCAGCTCCTCCTTCGTCCAGCGCAGCCGGTCGACGTAGCGGATGTCGAAGGGCTGGCGGCGGCTGATGAACGGGGGCAGCTCGCCGAGCCGGGAGCCGACCTCGTCCAGGGCACTGGGCAGCTCCTCGGGGGCGGCGACGGGCGGCATCGGGTACTGGTGCTCGATGCCGGCCTCCTCGGGTCTGTGGAAGTCGGCGGTGAGGGCGAAGATCGACCGGCCGCCCTGGATGCCGAGCACCCGGCGGGTGGTGAAGGACCGGCCGTCACGGATCCGGTCGACCTGGTAGACGATCGGCACGCCGGGGACCCCGGGGCGCAGGAAGTAGGCGTGCAGCGAGTGGACCGGGCGCTCGTCGTCCACCGTGCGCCCCGCCGCGACCAGCGCCTGCCCGGCGACCTGGCCGCCGAACGTCCGTTGCAGCGCCTCCTCGGGGCTGCGCCCACGGAAGATGTTGAGTTCGATCTGCTCAAGGTCGAGCAGATCGACAAGGTCGTCGACGGGGGTACCCATGGGCACGTTTCCTCTCCGGACTCCGAACAATTCTCCAGCTCAATCGAATCCTTTGGCGACCCGGGTCATTCCCGCGCAGCGGTCCGGAACGCCCAGTTCACTCGAACGAGTAGGCGAGCCGACGAGCAGGTGACGGACGGGACGGCCCGGTCGGCCAGGAGGCCCCCACCGGCCGCACGACCTCCGGCTACGCCCCCAGCCCCGACTCCCGCACCGTGATGTTGAGCCGCCCGAGCAGCCCCAGCGCCGGATCGGCCATCCCCGGCAGCGTCCGCACCACCCCGTGGTACGCGAACCGGGCCGGGCCGCCGAACACCAGCAGGTCGCCGCTGCGCAGCTCCAGGTCCGTCCACGGCCGGGTCCTGGTCTCGGTGTTCCCGAGCCGGAAGACGCAGCCGTCGCCCAGCGAGAGCGAGACCACCGGCGCGTCCGCCCGCTCGTCGCGGTCCTGGTGGAGGCCCATCTTCGCGCCGTGCGCGTAGTGGTTGACGATCGCGATGTCCGGCGCGTACGACGCCGCCCCCGCGACCTCCCCCAGCGCGGCCCCGTACGCCTCGGCGACGGCCCTGCGCGCCAGGTCCCCGAGCAGCCGCGGGAACGGCTTGACGGGCGCGCCGTCCTCGGCGACCTCCCGGTAGCCGTACGGGTACCAGTGCAGGCCGAGGCTCACCATCCGGACGGACATCATCCCGCCGGTGGGCATCCGCACGGCGTGCAGACCGGCCGGCGGGCGGGCCCACTCCCGACAGGCGGCGACCAGGCGCCGCTGCGCGTCGAGGTCCAGCCAACCGGGCAGCAGGACGGCGCCGGGGGCCGGCTCGGAGCGCTCGCGCGCACCCGGGGACCCGCCCGGATCACCGAACAGCTCGCCCTGGATCACCCCACCATCCTCCCGCACCGCGCCCACCCGGGCCGACCCGCGCCCAGCCCGGCCGCCGCCGACGGCGGGCACACCCCCGCGCGACCCCGACTCCCGCCCGCAGGAACACCGACGGCCGCTCCCCCGACCGGCGGAGGAACCCGCGCGGCGGAGAAGCGGCCGTGAAAGCCGTGCACATCGGTACGCACATCCGTACGTCGACGCACCGACAGCCGACGCACCGACAGATCGGCGCATGAACAGATCGGCACATCGGCACCCGGTCGGGCACCGGCACGGTGAGCCCCGGGCAGCCGACGCCGGCTGCGCACGGGGCCTCACGTGCTCGAGGAGGCCTCAGCTGGGGAGACCTCAGATGCTGAGGGTCTGGCCCGGGAAGATCAGGTCCGGGTTGCCACCGATGACCTTGGCGTTGTTCTGGTACAGGTCGTGCCAGTCCAGGCCCTGCGCGGCGGCGATGGAGCTCAGGGTGTCACCGGCCTTGACGGTGTAGTCGCCCTTGGCGGCCGGCTTGGCGTCGTTCGAGCGGTTCCAGGACTTGGCGCCCTGGTCGGCCTTCGGCGCGGACTTCTGGGCGTCGGCCTTCGGGGCGGCAGCCTTCGGCGCGGCGGCGTCGTTCTTCGGCGCGGCCTGAGCCTTCGGCGCGGCCTGGGCCTTGGGCGCGGCCTTCGGGGCCTCGGCCGGCTTGGCGGCGGGCTTCGGGGTCTGCGCCGGCTTGGCGGCGGTCGAGCCGGCGGCGGAGCCCGCCGAGGTGTCGACGGCGGCCGGGGCGCCGCCCTTGGTCAGGCCGGCCTTGACGGAGCAGACGGGCCAGGCGCCCGGGCCCTGCGAGGCGAGGACCTTCTCCGCGACGGCGATCTGCTGCGCCTTGGTGGCCTGGTTGGCCTGCGACGCGTAGGCGGTGCCACCGAACGCGGCCCAGGTGCTGGAGGTGAACTGCAGACCGCCGTAGAAACCGTTTCCGGTGTTGATGGCCCAGTTGCCGCCGCTCTCGCACTGGGCGACGGCGTCCCAGGTGGAGACGGAGGCGGCGGAGGCCGAGGTGGCCGTGACGAGGCCGGCCACCGGCAGGGCCGCGACAGCGGCGCCCGCCACGACAGCCATCCGAACGCGGTTGCGCTTGGTGGCGGTGGAGGTGGTGGCAGCGGCGGTCTCGTTACGGAAGGTCATGAGGTTCCTCTCGACAGCCCCGGGCGGGCATGCGGAACCAGACCCCGGGAAGGGCCGTGATCACTCGCTGCGTCCGTCGGGCGGCCGGGCACGTGTCGGACGTGCCGCTTGCCGCCCCGGCCACCCAGCCGCTCGCCGACGACGTGTTCGAGCGATCGCGTCGGCGGGCACCTGCCACGCCCGGCGGACCGGGGGGCTGTGCGTCGGGGGTGAACCCGGGTGGCGCTCGTTGCGCCGTCCAAGAAGCTACGAGCCGGTCGACGGGGAATCCAAAACTTCGACGGTCTGCCCAGCTCAGCCAAGGGTTACCGGCGGTAACGACCATGCAATCATGCCCGAATTGTCCGCTTTAACCGTCGATTTCTAGATCAAACATCCGGACTCCGTGACTCACCTCACTGTTTGATTCCGGCAGTCCCGGCACCGACATCGACAGATTGCGACCACGAGAACACGCGGTGCGGTCGGATCCGAGGCAATTCACGTCAGCCTCCGGGGGCACCCGTGACGCCTGACACAAGGGCCCGTTGGGCATGGCGACCTCTCCGTGTCCGCCCCAGCACCCCATCCACACCCATCCGAGGAGACCCTGTGCCGCGCATGCTCGACGTCAGCGACGAGGTCCGGTCCGAGATCGGCGACGACGAAGCCGACCGCCTGCTAGGTGGCGACCGCGCCCCCGACGGCTACGAGTGCACCTCCTGCCGGACCCCCGGCGACACGCACGTGGAGCCCACCAGCACCGTGCTGTTCGTCGGCGACGAGACCGCCGTCCTCGCCTTCGCGCACGCCCGCTGCATCCCCTCCCAGGTCGTCCCGGTCTCCGAGGAGCAGCTGGCGGGCGCCGTCCGCAGCATCAGCCAGACCCAGCCCGGCGGCCCGGACCTCGCCGTCCCCGCCGCCGTGCCGAGCGCCCCCGCGCCGGCCCCGGCCGCGCCCGTCGGCCCGGCCCCGACCCAGCCGGCCGCCCCCGGCCAGGCCGCCATCCTCGGCATCACCTGCGGGCTGGTCCTGCACGGCAAGGTCGGGCACGCCTCGCTGGTGGTCGAGCCGACCGGACCGGTCGGCCGCCCCGGCAGCACCTCGGGCGAGGACGAG
Source organism: Kitasatospora sp. SC0581 (assembly GCF_048159585.1). NCBI lineage: Bacteria > Bacillati > Actinomycetota > Actinomycetes > Kitasatosporales > Streptomycetaceae > Kitasatospora > Kitasatospora sp. SC0581. The sequence goes on from NZ_JBLRWA010000025.1 coordinate 88,661, forward strand.
TTCCTCGACCTGCTCCAGGACGCCGGCTTCCAGCCCGTCACCGACCTGGACGAGACCCCGGACCAGCTGCCCGGCTGGTCCGTCCTGGTCGCGATGGGCAAGCTGCACGCGATCCTCCAGCCCGCCGCGGCCGGCGGCAGCACCGGCTGGTGGCAGGCGCACCAGCCGCTCCAGGTCACCGACGCCTGGCGGATGGCCGCGAGCCAGCTCTCCGAGGTGACGATGTACGCCGTGCCGGCCGGCATGGTCGGCCGGCAGCCCCGCGAGGACCTGCTGCGCCAGGCGCTGGAACGGGCGGTGGCGCTGGGCCAGGTGGTCGCCGCCTCCCTCCCGCTCGCCGGCACCTGATCCGGCTCCGCGCCCCAACCCGCCGGACGGCCGCCTCCCGCCCCACGGCAGCCGTCCGGCGGGCGCACGCCCGCGACACCCCGCCGCGCGCCATGCCCGGGAACACCCCGCCGCACCCCGCCCGCACCCTGCGCGCCCCGCTTCACTCCGCCGTGCCCGCGTCCGCCCCGGCGTGCCCACACCCCGCCCGGCGCGCGCACCCGTTGCGCACTCCGGCGTGTAGGCGCACCCCCGCCCCCAGGGCCCGCATCCCCCGCCCCTCTCGCTCGTTGGCCCCTACGTGTACAGCTACGACGTCTCCGCGTCCCCCGGCCGGTCCGCCAGCGCCTCGCGCTCGATCCCGGGCATGCGCCCCTCGTACGACGCCGAGCACCCGCACTCCGCGACGCCGATCTACGACGAGCTGTACTCCGAGTACCGGCGCCTCTTCCGCGCCCTGCCCGGTGACCGCTCGAACGAGGAGGACCTGAAGTTCACCGGCTTCGCGGTCCGCGACAGCTACCCGCTGCACGGCGAGCAGCGCCCGTACCCGCCCCAGCAGCAGACCTTCCACACCCTCCCGGGCCAGACGCCGGGCCTCCCCCAGTTCATGCCGGGCTCCCAGCACCACGGCTCCGGCCCCACCGGCGGCCAGCAGCACAGCCACAGCGGGGGCCACACCGGCGCCCACGCCACCCCGCACAGCAACTCCCACACCGGCGGAGGCCACCCCGGCACGCACGCCGGAAGCCACACCGGCCGTCACACCAGCAGCGCCCACCCCGGCACCCACAGCACTGGCCACCACCACGGCCACCACCCCGAGTCCCCCACCGGCGACGGCCTCGGCCCCGCCGCCCCGGCCTCCGTCCAGGACCAACCCGCCGTCCCCGCCGCCCAGTTCACCGACGGTCAGGGCTGGGTCGCGGCCGGCTACCTGGGCGCGGCTCCGCACCCGATGCCGGTGCCCGCGCCCGCACCGCCGGCGCCGCCCGCGCCCTCCCCGGTGATGGGTACGGCCACCGGTCTCGCCCCCGCGCCGTCCAGCGGCGGCCGCCACCGCCAGATGCTCTCCCTCCCCCCGGGCCCCACCGTCGACCACCGCTGACACCCGGCCCGCACCCCGGACCGCACCCCGGCCCGGCCCCGACCGGGAAACCCACCCCGGACACGCCGGAGGGCCTCGCCACCACCGTGGCGAGGCCCTCCGGCCGTCGGTCGGCGGACCCACCGGTCCTACCGACTGCTGCTGCTCCTACTACTTCTTCTTGCGCTTCTCCCGGACCCGCACCGAGATCGAGATCGGCGTCCCGACGAACCCGAACTCCTCGCGCAGCCGGCGCTCGATGAAGCGCCGGTAGCCGGCCTCCAGGAAGCCCGAGGCGAACAACACGAAGCGCGGCGGACGGGTGCCCGCCTGGGTGCCGAACAGGACACGCGGCTGCTTGCCGCCGCGGATCGGGTGCGGGTGGGCGGCGACCAGCTCGCCGAGGAAGGCGTTCAGGCGCGCGGTCGGGATGCGGGTCTCCCAGCCCTCCAGCGCGGTCTCGATCGCCGGGACGAGCTTCTCCATGTGCCGGCCGGTCTTGGCCGAGACGTTGACCCGCGGGGCCCACTGCACCTGGACGAGGTCGCGCTCGATCTCGCGCTCCAGGTAGTAGCGGCGCTCCTCGTCGAGCTGGTCCCACTTGTTGTAGGCGACGACGACGGCGCGCCCGGCCTCGACGGCCATCGAGATGATCCGGGTGTCCTGCTCGGCGAGGGTCTCGCTGGCGTCGATCAGGACGACCGCGACCTCGGCCTTCTCCAGCGCGGAGGAGGTGCGCAGCGAGGCGTAGAAGTCGGCGCCGGCGGTCAGGTGGACCCGGCGGCGGATACCGGCGGTGTCCACGAACTTCCAGGTCTTGCCGCCGAGGTCGATCATCTCGTCGACCGGGTCGCGGGTGGTGCCGGCCAGCTCGTTGACGACGACCCGCTCCTCGCCGGCGACCTTGTTCAGCAGGCTGGACTTGCCGACGTTGGGCCGGCCGATCAGCGCGATGCGGCGCGGGCCGCCGGGGGCGGCGTCGCCGAAGGTCTGCGGCGGGGCCTCGGGCAGCGCGTCCATGACGGCGTCCAGCAGGTCGCCGGAGCCGCGGCCGTGCAGGGCGGAGACCGGGTACGGCTCGCCCAGGCCCAGCGACCACAGGTAGGCGGCCTCGGCCTCGGTGGAGGGGCCGTCGACCTTGTTGGCGCACAGGACGGTCGGCTTGCCGGCCCGGCGGATGATCTTGATCAGGGCCTCGTCGGTGTCGGTGGCGCCGACCTTGGCGTCCACCACGAACAGCACCGCGTCGGCCTGCTCGATGCCGAGCTCGGCCTGGGCGGCCACCATGGCGTCGATGCCGAGGACGTCGATCTCCCAGCCGCCGGTGTCGACCACCTTGAAGCGGCGGCCGTTCCAGCTGGCCTCGTACGTGACCCGGTCGCGGGTGACGCCCGGCTTGTCCTCGACGACGGCCTCGCGGCGGCCGATGATGCGGTTCACCAGGGTCGACTTGCCGACGTTCGGGCGGCCGACCACGGCCAGCACCGGCAGCCGGAGGTGCGCGCCGCCGTCCTCGGCGTCGAAGCCGTCGAGGTCGATGCCCTCCTCGGCCGCGAGGGCCATGAACTCGGCGTAGTCGGCGGCGTCCAGCCCGCCGTGATCGGCGGTGTCGTGCTCTGCGGTCATGTTCGTCTGTTCCGTTTCCCGGCCCGGCCCTTCCCAGGGGCGTGCCGTGCGTACCTGCCCCGCTCGGGGCAGCGCGATGGTTTCCGCCGCGGCGCCTCGACGGCCCGCGGTTCGTTCAGTGGGTCGGACCGGCCTCCACGGCCGCTCCGGTACCCGGTCGATCAGCGCCGGTCCGATGTCCGGTCGGCCGATCAGCCGATCAGTCGGTCGGACCATCGGCCGATCGGTCGGTCAGACCGACGACAGCCCGGCCCGCTCCTCCACCAGCCCGGCGATCCGGTCGATCACCTGCTCCAGGGTGAGCTCGCTGGTGTCCACCAGCACCGCGTCCGCGGCCTGGGCCAGCGGGGCCGTCTCCCGCGAGGAGTCGGCGGCGTCGCGGCGCGCGAGGTCGGCGGCCATCGCGGTGATGGTCGCCTCGTCCACGCCCTTGGCCCGCAGCTCGGCCGCCCGGCGCGCGGCCCGGGCCTCCACGGAGGCGGTCAGGAAGACCTTGACGGTGGCCTGCGGGAACACCACGGTCCCCATGTCCCGGCCCTCGGCGACGATGCCGCGCTCGGCGACCTCGGCGCAGCCGCGCTGCAGCTCCACCAGCCGGGACCGTACGGCCGGCACCGCGGACACGGCGCTGACCTTGGCGGTCACCTCGGGGCCGCGGATCGGACCGGACACGTCCTGACCGTCCACCGTGATGGTGGGGCCGTCGGCGTCCGTCCCCGACACGATGACGGGCTTGCCGCACGCGACGGCCACCGCCTCCGGGTCCTCGACGTCGACCTCGTTGACCAGCATCCACCAGGTCATCGCCCGGTACATGGCGCCGGTGTCCAGGAAGCTCAGGCCCAGCCGGGCGGCGACCGCCCGCGAGACGGTCGACTTGCCGGAGCCGGAAGGTCCGTCGATGGCGACGACGACCGGGGCGTGCGCTCGGTCGGCAGTGTCCACGGGCGAACCTCTCTCTGAGCATGGGAGCCGGAGCCTGGGCAGGCGGACGGCCGGGGATGTCTCCCTCAAGGTTAATGGACCGCCGCCGTGACCCGCTCCGCCGCCGGTCGGCCGACCTCCGGGCCCGGGACCAAGCCCGAGACCAAGCCCGAAACCAGGCCCGACCGCCAGGCCCCTCCGGCCCGCCCCGACCGGCCCCGCACCTCAGCCCCGCACGCCCCGCCCTCAGTCCCGTACGCTCCAGCCGCTCGCCCGCAGCGCCTTGGTCAGCCGCTTCACCGCCGTCGGCGCCACCGACAGCTGGACGAAGCCGACCTGCTGCCCGGTCGAATGCTCGATGACGACGTCCTCGATGTTGACCCCGGCCTCGCCGACCTCCCCGAACAGCCGGCCCAGCTCGCCCGGCTGGTCGCCCAGGACGACCGCCAGGGTCTCGTAGCGGGTGGGCGGCGCGCCGTGCTTGCCGGGGATGCGGGCCTGGCCGGTGTTGCCGCGCCGCATGACCGCCTCGATCCCGGCCGCGCCCACCCGGCGCTCGCCCTCCTCGTCGGCCTGCATGGCGCGCAGCGCGGTGACGGTCTCGCCGAGGTCGCGGGCGACCCCCTCCAGCACGTCGGCGACCGCGCCGGCGTTGGCGGAGAGGATGTCGACCCACATACCGGGGTTGGAGGCGGCGATCCTGGTGACGTCGCGCACGCCCTGGCCGGAGAGCCTTATGGCGGTCTCGTCGGCGTTCTCCAGGCGGGCCGCGACCAGCGAGGAGACCAGCTGCGGGGCGTGCGAGACCAGGGCGACCGCCCGGTCGTGCTCGGCGGCGTCCATCACGATCGGCACCGCGCCGCAGAGCGCGACCAGCTCCAGCGCGGCATTGAGCGTCTCGGTGTCGGTGTCCGCGGTCGGGGTGAGCACCCAGGGGCGGCCCTCGAAGATGTCGGCGCGGGCGGCCAGCGGGCCGGAGCGCTCGCGGCCGGCCATCGGGTGACTACCGATGTAGTGGACGGTGTCGCAGCCGAGCTCGGCGACCTCGCTGCCCGGGCCGGCCTTCACGCTGGCGACGTCGGTGTACCAGTGGGCCAGGTTGCGGCGCTGGCAGTCGGCGAGCACCTTGCCGACCAGCGCGGGCGGCACGGCGATGATCGCCAGGTCCACCGGGCCGTCGACCGGGTCGGTGATGCCCGCGCCGAGCGACTCGGCGGTGCGGGCCGCGTCCGGGTCGGCGTCCTCCAGGTGGACGGTCAGCCCGCGAGCGGTCAGGGCGAGCGCGGCGGAGGTGCCGATCAGTCCGGTGCCGACGACGACGGCAGTGCGCATGGCGGGTCGCTCTCCTCATCACGATTCTCGACAGGTGCCGGAACCGTCCGGGAGCACCCGCGCCCCATCCTCCCTCATCCGCCCCGCCCAAGTCCCCACCCGCCACCCGGCAACCACGGGGGCGGCCCCGGCAGCTTCCGGCACCGGCAACCGCCACGCGCCCGCCCCCGTCCCACACAGTGCACGCGCCGCACCCGGAAATCCTGCGACGTCCGCCCCGAAGCCGGGCAGACTGGCCGCCCGGGAAAGGGGAAGGCACGGGCGAGCACCGCGGGAACAGCAGGACGGCACGACGAGCGCCACGCGGCGGGCGACACGCGAACGAAGGGGTTGCGCATGGACGATCAGCACAGCGGTCGGAGCGGACAGTCGAAACCGCCGGCCGTACCGGCCCACCCGTCGGTCCTGGACTCCGTCGTCGTGTACGCCGAGGGCGCGGTGTGCCGCCGGCGGGCGACCGTCCCGGTCCCGCCCGGCGGACGGCTGCGGCTGACCGGCCTGCCCGCCGCCCTGGACGGCCGCTCGCTGCGCGCCCGGGTGCTCGCCGGACCGGCCGGCGCCGCCGTCACCGAGGCCCGGTTGGAGCTGCTCGCCGAACTCCGTGAACCGGACGAACTCCCGGATCTCAAGCGGGACTTGAACGAGGCCAACGAGCGCCGCAGCGCGCTCGGCGAGCGCCTGCGGCTGGTCCAGGCCTCGGTCGCGGAGACCGCCGCGCTGCGCGCCGTCCCCCCGCAGCGCCGACGCGACGAACCGCTGCGCCGCACGCCCGCCGACGCCTGGCTGGAGCTCGCCGACTTCGTCGAGGAGCGGCTGGCCCGGCTCCAGGAGCGCGCCGAGGAGCTCACCCGGCAGCTGGAACTCGCCGACCACGAGCGCGACCTGGCCGCCGACCGGCTGGAGCGGGCGTCCACCGCCGACCGGACCGAACCGGTCGGCACCAGCACCACCGTCCTGCTCACCCTCACCACTGCGAGCACCCACCCCGACCAGGACCAGGGCCACGACCACGACCACGACCAGGCCATGGAGCTGGAACTGGAGTACGGCGTCCCCGCCGCCCGCTGGGTCCCGGCCTACCGGCTGTCCTACCGGACCGGCGCCGACACGGCCCACCTGGTCCTGCGCGCCGCCGTCGCCCAGCGCACCGGCGAGGACTGGACGGGCGTGCGCCTCGCCCTGTCCACCGCCGACCTCGACCGCCGCACCGACCTGCCCCGGCTCGCCTCGCTGCGGATCGGCCGCAGCCAACCCGCCCCGCCGCCCTCCGGCTGGCGCGAGCCCCCGGCCGGCCTGGCCGACCTCTTCACCGGCTACGACGCGGCCGGCGCCGACCGCCCCGCCCCGCGACGCGAGACCCCGATCGCGGTGTCGGCCGCCGTGGCGCCCCGCTCCGCCCGCCTCGGCGGCGTCCGTCCGGGCGGCTCCCGGGCCGAGGCCTTCGCGGCCGAGGAGCAGTTCGCTCCCACCGTCCCGTACGGCGGAGGCGGCCTGCTGAACGCCGACCAGCCGATGCCCGCGCCACCGGGCGCCCCGATCGAGCCGGGCTCCCCGATCGCCCCCGGCGGCTTCGCCGGCTACGGCGCCCCGCCGCCCACCCCTTACCCGGTCGCCGCCGCCGCGCCGCCGCCGCAGGGCCCGGGCGGCTTCCCGCCCGGGGAGGCCCGCCGCCGCGTCGGCCACGCCGCCCCGCCCCCGCCGCCACCCGGCCTCGCCCTGGACGCCACCCTGCTCGACTACCCCGACCTCGTCCTGGCCGGCCCCGAGGAGCCCGCCACCCGGCGCGGCACCCTGCACCCCCGCCCCGAACGGACCGGCCACATCACACGGCCCGCACAGTTCGAGCGATTCGAGTACGAGGAGCCCGCCTGGACAGCACCCGGCGCCGGCAGCACCGCGCAGCTCCGCACCCTCGCCCTCCCCCGGCACGCCGTCCCACCCCGCGAGTCGGCCGGCTCCTTCGACCACCGCTTCGACGCCGCCGCCCCCGCCGACATCCCGTCCGACGGCACCTGGCACACCGTCACCGTCGGTGAGATCCCGCTCGCCGTCCGCCCCGAGTACGTCACCGTCCCCGCCGTCGAGGAGAAGGTGTACGCGACCCTGGTGCTCGCCAACCGCACCGACCAGGCCGTCCTGGCCGGCCCGGCCGAGGTCACCGTGGACGACGAGTTCCTGCTCACCGCCGCCCTGCCCACGCTGGCCCCCGGCGGCACCCGTCGGCTGGGCATCGGTGTCGCCGAGAGCATCGAGGTGGCGCGCCGCACCGAGCTGCACGAGTCCACCACCGGCATGCTGAAGGGCAACAGCACCGTCCTCGACCACCGGGTGCACGTCCAGCTGGCCAACCGGCTCGGACGCGCCGTCACGGTGGAGGTCCGCGAGCGGGTGCCGGTCGGCTCCGACGCCGAGATCCGGATCGAGGAGCGGGCCGACTGGCACGCCCCGACCGTCTCCACGCCGGACTGCCCGCCCAGCACCCGGCTCTGGCGGGTCGACCTGCCGCCGGGCGGACGCACCGAGCTGGACGGCGGCTACCTGATCAAGATCCCGGCCGGAAAGGCCATCGTCGGCGGAAACCGGAGGAACTGAGCGATGACCGTCGAGACCCGTCCCCTCCCCGTTACCCTTCCCCTCCCCGTCACCGCCGTGACCTGCCTGGAGGACCGCGGCCAGGTCGAGCGCGGCACGACGGTCGCGCTCGCCGCGGGCGTGCAGCGGCTGCGCCTCGGCCCGCTCACGGCCCTCGCCGTCGACCGCACCCTGCGCGTCGAGTCCGGCACCGACGGCGTCCGGGTGCTGGAGTCCCGGCTGGTGCGCGGCTGGGCCCCGCGCGCCCCGCTGCCGCCAGGCCCGGAGGACTCCGACCTGCGCCACCGGCTGCACCGGCTGGACGCCGAGAGCCGGCTGGCCGACCAGGCCCGGGCCCGGCTGGAGGCCCGGCTGGCCCTGCTCGCCCAGCTCTCCGCGGACCTGCTGCGCGAGATCGGCGAGGCGGCGGGCCTCGGCGAGCTCGAACCCAACCGCTGGGCCCGGGAGCTCGACCGGGTGGACGCCGAGCGCGAGCGCTACGGCGAGGAGCTGCGCGCCACCCACTCCCGGCTGCGCCGCCTGGAGGAGGAGCGCTCGCAGGCCCTGACCGCCCTGGACGAGGCCGAGGAGGACCCGGCCGAGCTGACCGCCCACCTGGAGCTCACCGTCGAGGCGGCCCGGCCCGGCCCCGCCGAGCTGACCGTCTCCCACCTGGTGCCCTGCGCGCTGTGGCGGCCCTCCTACCGGGCGACCCTGGACGGCGGCGAGCTGCGCCTGGAATCGGAGGCGGTGGTCTGGCAGCGCACCGGCGAGGACTGGACGAACGCCCGGCTCACCTTCTCCACCGCCCGCTCCGCCCTCGCCACCGCCCCGCCCGCGGTGGCCGAGGACGTCCTGGTGCTGCGCGAGCGCACCGACGAGGAGCGCCGCACGGTCGAGGTCGAGCTGCGCGAGGAGGCGGTCGCCGTCCTGGGCCCGGCCTCCCGGGTGCCGGGCGTGGACGACGGCGGCGAGGTCCGGGTGCTGCCCGCCCCCGCCCCCGCGACCGTGCCCTCCGACGGCCGCGCGCACCGGGTGCCGCTGGGCGCCTTCACCGGCCCGGCGGGCAGCGAGTACGCCTGCGCCCCGGAGCTGTCCCCGCTGGTCACCCAGGTGGTCCGGTTCCGCAACGCGGCCGGGCACCCGCTGCTGTCCGGCCCGGTCGAGCTGGTCCGCGGCAGCGGCTTCACCGGCCGCGGCGAGCTGCGCTTCACCGCCGCCGGCGCCGAGGCCGAGCTGTCCTTCGGCAGTTCGGACGGCTACCGGGTGGTGCGGGAGAGCGAGGAGCGCCAGGCCACCGCCGGCCTCACCGGCCGCCAGACCACCACCCGGACGGTCCGGCTGCACCTGTCCCGCTTCTCCGGCCCGGAGGAGCGCGACGAGCGGGTCGTCACGGTGCGCGAGCGGGTGCCGGTCTCCGAGGTGTCGGCGGTCGAGGTGCGGCTGCGCAAGGAGGAGTGCTCCCCGGCGCCGGACTCCTTCGACGCCGAGGGCATCGTCCGCTGGGACGTCCCGCTCGCCCCCGGCGCCCGGCGCACCCTCACCCTGGTGTACGAGGTGTCCGCCTCCGCCAAGGTGGCCGGGCTCTGACCGCCGCGGGCGGCACCCCAGGACCAATCCGGAGACAACGGGTAGAAAAGGAACCATGATCCTCCACCTCGCCCCCCTGGACGACTGGCTGTCCGACCCCGGCCGCCCGTACGCCACCGCGTCGCTGCTCACCGACGGGTTCATCCACTGCTCGGCGGACGAGCGGACGGCGCTCGCGGTGGCCAACGCCTTCTTCTCCGACACCCCCGACCCGCTGATGGCGCTGCTGATCGAGGAGTCGCTGGTGGAGCCGATGGTGAAGTGGGAGGCCCCGCACGGCGCCCCGCCGCCGGGTGCCACTCCGGGCGTGCTGTTCCCGCACATCTACGGGCGGCTGAACCGCACCGCCGTGGTCGGCCTGGAGAAGGTCGAGCGCGGCCCGGACGGCCGCTGGGCCTCGCTCAGCCCCTGGAGCTGACGGAGCCTCCCGTCCCCGCTACAGCCACCCCCGCTCCCGGGCCGCCATCCCGGCCTGGAAGCGGGTGGTGGCGCCCAGCGAGCGCATCAGGCTCTGGAGGCGGCGCTGGGTGGTCCGGGCGCTCCAGCCGAGCGACCGGGCGATCGACTCGTCGGTGAGCCCGGCCGCCAGCAGGCCCAGCAGCTTGCGGTGGTCGGTCTCCGGCTCCGACCCGGCGTCCTCGGTGCCGACCGCCGCCTGCAGGCGGACGGCCCGCTCCCACTCCGCCTCGAACAGCGTGTCCAGCGCCTGGAGCAGCGCCGAGGGGTGGATCACGTACGCGGCGTCCAGCACGCTGTCGCCGACGCTGATCGGGATGATCGCCATCCGGTCGTCCGAGATGATCATCTTCATCGGCAGCGTCGGCCGGACCCGGGCCTCCTCGCCGTCCTCGACGCCGACCAGGATGTTCTTCTCCAGCCGCCCCGGCCAGGCCACCGCCTCCCGGTCGTAGACCGTCCGGAACTTCACGCCCTCGCGCAGCCGCCGCCGCTGCAGGGTCAACGGCGCCACCGGGTCCTGGATGTACGGCGGGCGGTCGAAGCCGCGCACCTGGTACTGGCTGGTCTCGGTGATGTGCTCCAGCCGCTGGGCGATCGCCTCGCCGCCGGTCAGCACCTCCACCGAGTGCGCCGGGTCGGTGTACCGCGAGGCCTCCCGGAAGGCGTCCATCAGCCGGTGCATCTCGGCCCGGGCGTAGCGCAGCTCCGACTCCCGGTGGCCGATCAGGGTGCCGATCGCGACGTCCGGGGGGACGGGCAGGTAGCGGTGCCGGTCCACCGGCGCCCGGGTGGCCATGCCCTGCTGCGCCAACCGGTCCAGGGCCCGCACGCTCTGCTGGAACGTCAGCCCGCAGCTCTCCGCCAGCTCCTCCGCCGTGGACTGCGGGCTGGCCACCAGGGCCGCGTAGACCTGCCCGTCCGGCTCCGCCAGTCCCAGCGCGCCGAGGGCCTGTCCGCCGGCCCGCCCCAGTGCTGCATCGGACACGACGCCCTCTCCCCCTGCTCGCCCGTTTCCGTCGGCCGCTCCCGCCCCGACCCGCGCACCCCGTGCTGGCGCAGTCCCGCCACCGGGCGGGGCGGCGCTCCGGTGGCCATCCTCGGCCACGGATCATGGCGCTGACAAGGCCGTGACCAGCGGTTGCGTCCCGGCTCACACGACCCGTCCGAAACGTGGACATCCGCCCCCGGACATCCCCACAGCACATCCGCACCGGGCGTCCGCGCACGGACGCCCGCACGCCGACCCGACCCCGCCGCGGGAACGCCGGAGCCCCCGGCCGCACCACGTGCGACCGGGGGCTCCGGTGGAGCGGACGGGGCCTACAGGCCGACCTCGCGCATCAGCTGGCCGACCTCCGGGTTGGTCAGGCGGCGCAGCCAGCCCGACTTCTGGTCGCCCAGGGCGATCGGGCCGAAGTGGGTGCGCACCAGCTTCTCGACCGGGAAGCCGGCCTCGGCCAGCATCCGGCGGACGATGTGCTTGCGGCCCTCGTGCAGGGTCACCTCGACCATGTAGTTCTTGCCGATGTTGGAGATGACCTTGAAGCTGTCGGCGCGCGCGTAGCCGTCCTCCAGCTCCACGCCCTGGGCCAGCCGCTTGCCCAGGTCGCGCGGGATCGGGCCCTGGATCGCGGCCAGGTAGGTCTTGGTCACGCCGTAGCGCGGGTGGGTGAGGCGGTGGGCCAGCTCACCGTGGTTGGTGAGCAGGATGATGCCCTCGGTCTCGGTGTCCAGGCGGCCGACGTGGAACAGCCGGGTCTCCCGGTTGGTCACGTAGTCGCCCAGGCACTGGCGGCCGTCCGGGTCCTCCATGGTGGAGACCACGCCGGCCGGCTTGTTCAGCGCGAAGAACAGGTACGACTGGGTGGCGACGGTCAGGCCGTCCACCTTGATCTCGTCGTTCTGCGGGTCGACCCGCTTGCCCTGCTCGGTGACGCGCTTGCCGTTGACCTCGACCCGGCCCTGCTCGATCAGCTCCTCGCAGGCGCGGCGGCTGCCGATGCCGGCCCGGGCCAGCACCTTCTGGAGGCGCTCGCCCTCGGGCTCGCCGAAGGTCTTGGGCAGCTTGACGGCCGGCTTGTCGTGCCGGGCGAGGACGGCGTCCTCGATCTTGGCCTGGAGCTCGCGGGAGCGCTGCGGCTGACGGCGCGGGTCGCCCGGGGCGCCCTGGCCCTCACGGCGCGGGCGCGGGGCCGGGCTGGGGCGCCGGCCGGCGTAGCCGCCGCGGGCCGGGGTGGCGTTGGGGCCGCCGCCGTACTCGGGGCGGTCGTACCGGCGCTCCTCGGGCCGCAGCGGGCGGTCCGGGTAGCGGCGGTCGTCCCGACGGTCGTCCCGACGGCGGTCGTCGCGCCGGTCGTCACGGCCGAACGAGCCGCCGCGCGAACCCGCGCTCGAACCCGAACCGCCACGGCCGCCGTAGGAGCCGCCGCCACTGCCGCCGCCGTACGAGCCGCCGCGCGAACCCGCGCTCGAACCCGAGCCCGAACCGCCACGGCCGCCGCCGTAGGAGGAGCCGCCACCGCTGCCGCCGTACGAACCCCCGCGCGAGCCCGAGCCGCCGCGGCTACCGCCGCCGCCGCTGCCGCTGCCGTAGGAGGAGCCGCCGCCCCGGCCCCCGCCCTGTCCGCCGCGACCGCTACCGCCGCCGCTGCTGTTCCTGCCGTTGCCACTGCTACGCATCAAAGTGTCCGTACGTCGTTCCGTCTGGGATGTGCGGTCGTTTCGGCCGACCTCACCGCCCCCTACCGATCGGGCCCGGCCCGACCGGCCTCGCCACTGCCGTCCGCGGCCTGCGCGGCAGCGGCGGCGACCGCCTCCGCGATCATCGTGCCCTCCAGGGACTCCGCTTCCACGTCGTCGACCTCGGGCAGGAAGGGAGCGAGCTCCGGCAGCTCGTCCAGGCCGCGGAGCCCCATCCGTTCCAGGAAGTAGTTCGTCGTCCGATACAGGATCGCACCTGTTTCGGGCTCGGATCCGGCCTCTTCCACCAGTCCTCGCTGTACCAGGGTACGCATCACGCCGTCACAGTTCACACCACGGACGGCGGAAACCCGGGATCTGGACACCGGCTGCCGGTAGGCGATCACCGCCAGGGTCTCCAGTGCGGCCTGGCTGAGCCGGGCCTGCCGGCCGTCCAGGAGGAAGCGGTCGACGGCCGCGGAACAGGTGTCCCGGCTGTAGAACCGCCAGCCGCCCGCGACCAGTCGCAGGTCGAAACCGCGGCCGTGGGCCGTGTACTCGGCGGACAGCTCGCGCAGCGCGGCCGCCACCTCGGCCCGGGGCCGCTCCAGCACCCCGGCCAGCCGCTCCTCCGCCACCGGCTCGTCGACGACCATCAGCACGGCCTCCAGGTCGGCCCGCAGACCGGCGTCGGCGGGCCCCTCCGCACCGGAGGCCGGCGGGGCCGACTTCTGGTGCACGACGACCGCCCCGGCCGGCTCCACCGGCCCGACCGGCCCCGCGGGCTCCACCGGGTCCGGCAGCAGCGCGAAGGCCGGCTCCAGCCACTCCTCGGCCCTCGGCCGCCCCGGCATCCCCAGCGGGCGCCGCACCGGCCGCCCGCCCTCGTCCCGTCCGCTCATCGCCGCCGACCCTCCTCGACCCCGCCGTCTCCGCCGACCCCGCCGTCTCCACCGGCCTCACCGGCCGGCCGGTCGAACTCGTCCGTCACCTCGACCGCGCTCCGCCCCTCCTCGGCCACCCAGCGCACCAGCAGCTCGCCGAGCGCCTCCGGCTGCTCGAAGGCGAGCACCCGTTCCCGGTACAGCTCCAGCAGCGCCAGGAAGCGGGCGACCACCACCAGGTCGTCCGGCGCGTCCTCCACCAGCCGCCGGAACGAGGCCTCGCCCAGCTCGGTGAGCAGTCCCACCACCAGGGAGGCCTGCTCCCGCACGCTCACCGGCGGGGTGTGGATGTGGTCCACGTACACGACCGGCGCGGGCCTGGGCTCCATCGCCTTGGCCGCCAGCTCGGCCAGCCGCCGCGGCCCGATGCCGAGGACGACCTCCGGCAGCAGCTCCGCGTGCCGGGGCTCCAGGGCGGCGGTCCGGGGCCGGCGCAGCAGCTCGGCCGCCCAGCGTTCGCCGAACAGCGCCGCCGCCCGCTTGTACGCCCGGTACTGGAGCAGCCGCGCGAACAGCAGGTCACGGGCCTCCAGCAGGGCCAGGTCGGCCTCGTCCTCGACCTCCGCCACCGGCAGCAGCCGGGCGGCCTTGAGGTCGAGCAGGGTTGCGGCCACCACCAGGAACTCGGTCGCCGCGTCCAGGTCCCAGTCGGGGCCCATCGCCCGGATGTGCGCCATGAACTCGTCGGTCACGGTGGCCAGCGCCACCTCGGTGACGTCCATCCGGTGCTTGGCGATCAGGCTGAGCAGCAGGTCGAAGGGGCCTTCGAAGTTGTCCAGCCGTACCCGGAAGCCGCCCCGCGACTCGTTCTCGGTCGCGCTCGCGGCGGTGGTGCTGGCGGTGACGGTGGCGGCTGGTCCGGCGGTTCTGGGCATGACGGTCCATCTTCACCCGTCCCCGCCTCCGGTCCGGCCCGGGGGCCGACCGACACGCCGTGCCATCCGCGCCCCGGACCGGCGCCCGCCCGGCGCTCCGCCGGCGCTCACCGGCCCGTACGAGCCCCTCCGCACGCACCCGTCCCGTCGAACAGGCCACGGTGGGTCCCCCCGGGCCCCGGGAACGCCCCTGCGGCGCCCGACACGGCCCTCCGGCACTCGGGACGTCGCCGGCCCTCCGGCCCGCCTCCCGCGGGCCTCCTGCCACCCTTGCGGCGCCCTGCGGCGCCCGACACGGCTCCGGCGGCCTCCCCACGCCGGGCCCGCGGCCCCCCTCGACGCCCGGCGCAACCGCCGACCGCCCTTCCGCGCCGCCTACCGGCCGCGCAGCCGCCGCACCAGGATCGAGGCCTCGCCCCGCTGCTCCAGGTCCGCCAGGACGACCGCGATGGCCTCCCGGACGATCCGCCCGCGGTCCACGGCCAGGCCGTGCTCGCCGCGCAGCACCAGCCGGGCGTGCTCCAGGTCCATGAGCTCCTCGGCGGACACGTACACCGTGATCTTCTCGTCGTGCCGCTCGCGCCCGCTGGGCCGGCGCGGCGCGCGGCCGCGCGGCCGGGCACGGCCGGCGGCACCGGACGGCTCCTCGGCGGCGCCCTGGTGGGTGCGGGCCGCCGGGGCGGCACTGCGGCCGCCCTGGACGGCCTGCCCGGCCGCGGCGACGCCTGCGGCGGGCCCGACGCCCGCTCCGGACCGCTGCGCGGGCGCCGGCACCGAGGCGCCCGCCTGCTGCTCCGGCGTCACCTGCCGGTCGTCCTGGGCGCCCTGGGCGGCCTCGGTGCCCTCGGCGCCGTCCGGTCGGCCGTTGACGGTCCGCGCGGTCTCCGGTCTGGATGCCTCGGCGGCCGGACGCGGCGCGAGGGAGGGCGACAGCGCCATCCCTCCCGTGGTCCGGAACAGCTCGTCGGCACCCGGGAGACTCACTCGGCGGGGCGGCACCGGTCGAGCACCTCCCTGGCGAGCTGGCGGTAGGCGGCGGCACCGACCGAGTTGGTCGCGTACGTCGTGATGGGCTCGCCGGCGACGGTGGTCTCCGGGAAGCGCACGGTCCGCCCGATGACGGTGTGGAAGACGTGCTCGCCGAACGCCTCGACGACGCGTGCCAGCACCTCGCGGCTGTGCACGGTGCGCGAGTCGTACATGGTGGCCAGGATGCCGTCCAGGCGCAGGTCGGGGTTGAGCCGCTCGCAGACCTTCTCGATGGTCTCGGTCAGCAGCGCGACACCGCGCAGCGCGAAGAACTCGCACTCCAGCGGGACGATCACGCTGTGAGCGGCCGTCAGCGCATTGACCGTCAGCAGGCCCAGCGAGGGCTGGCAGTCGATGATGACGTAGTCGTAGTCGGGCAGCAGCGGCTTCAGGGCGCGCGCCAGCGCGGACTCCCGGGCCACCTCGCTGACCAGCTGCACCTCGGCTGCGGAGAGGTCGATGTTGGACGGCAGCAGGTCCATCCCCGGGACCGCCGTCTTCAGCAGCACCTCGTCGGCCGTCAGGCCCCGCTCCATGAGCAGGTTGTAGACGGTGACGTCGAGCTCCATCGGGTTGACGCCGAGGCCGACCGAGAGCGCGCCCTGCGGGTCGAAGTCGACGAGCAGCACCCGGCGGCCGTACTCGGCCAGCGCCGCGCCCAGGTTGATGGTCGACGTGGTCTTGCCGACGCCGCCCTTCTGGTTGCACATGGCGATGATCTGGGCGGGGCCGTGCTCGGCGACCGGCGCGGGGATCGGGAAGTACGGCAGCGGACGGCCGGTCGGGCCGACCCGCTCGCGGCGCTGGCGCGCGGCGTCGGGGGCCAGCGTGGCGGCGTACTCCGGGTCCGGCTCGTACTCGGCGTCCGGGTCGTCGTAGGCGCCGTAGGCGAACTCGCCGTAGGCCAGGCCGTAGGCCGCCAAGTCGGCGTCGTGATCGGTCACCGTGGTCACCTGTGCTGTGTTCTGGCGTGCTTCGAAAGTACGGAGTGCGACCGAGCCGACCTCGGCCGAGCCCACGGAGGGCTGCCGGGCCCCGGGCTCCTCACTCGGCTGGCCGGCGGTGAGCGCCGCCAGTCCTGGCTGACCACCCCCGGGAGCAATTGTCGACTCATTCACAAGTCGTCTTACCTCCTTGGGCATCCAGGACTCTATGTCGATTCGTCAGCGTGGCAGCATGCCGACGGTTTGCGACTCTAGGCCGTTCAAGGCGTTCGCAGCAACACAATCCACGGTAGTGGGCAGGATGTGTCGACTATCGAGCGGGCTGCTGTCAAGGGATGAGCGGGTCACCGGCCCCAACGTTTCTGCGGGCGGGTGACGTGACCGACAGATATTGACGACAGAGCGACCTACCCGATCCACCCGCCGTTCACGGGCACGGCGAAGCCCCCGGCCCGAAGGGATCGGGTCGGGGGCGAACGACCGCCAGGCGGTCAGGGGGTTCAGGCGAGCACGCTCTCCAGGGAGACCGACTCCAGGCCGAAGGCCTCGGCCACGGCCGGGAAGGTGATCTGGCCCTCGTGCACGTTCAGGCCCTTGGCGAGCGCGGCGTCGCGGCGCAGCGCGTCCTTCCAGCCGCGGTTGGCCAGCTCCAGCACGTACGGCATGGTGGCGTTGGTCAGCGCGTAGGTGGAGGTGTTCGGGACGGCGCCCGGCATGTTGGCCACGCAGTAGAAGACCGAGTTGTGGACCTTGAAGGTCGGGTCGTCGTGCGTGGTGGCGTGCGAGTCCTCGAAGCAGCCGCCCTGGTCGATGGCGATGTCGACGAGCACGGAGCCCGGCTTCATGCGGGAGACCAGCTCGTTGGTGACCAGCTTCGGGGCCTTGGCGCCCGGGATCAGCACGGCGCCGACCACCAGGTCGGCCTCCAGGACGGCCTTCTCCAGCTCGAAGGAGTTCGAGACGATGGTCTTGACCTTGGTGCCGAAGATGCGGTCGGCCTCGCGCAGCTTGTTGATGTCGCGGTCCAGCAGGGTCACCTCGTAACCCATGCCGACGGCGATGGTGGCCGCGTGCCAGCCGGAGACGCCGCCACCGATGACGACGGCCTTGGCCGGGTGGGTGCCGGGCACGCCGCCCGGCAGGGTGCCGCGGCCGCCGGCCGGACGCATCAGGTGGTACGAGCCGACCTGCGGGGCTAGGCGGCCCGCGACCTCGGACATCGGGGCGAGCAGCGGCAGCGCGCCGTTCGACAGCTGCACGGTCTCGTACGCGATGGCGGTGGTGCCCGAGGCGATCAGCGCGTCGGTGCCGGCCCGGTCGGCCGCCAGGTGGAGGTACGTGAAGAGGGTCTGGCCCTTGCGCAGCCGGTGGTACTCGGAGGCGATGGGCTCCTTGACCTTCAGCAGCAGGTCAGCGGTGGCCCACACCTCGTCGGCGGTGGGGAGGATGGTGGCGCCGGCGGCCACGTACTCCTCGTTCGGGATCGAGGAGCCGACACCGGCGTTGTCCTCGATGTAGACCTCGTGTCCGTTGCGGACCAGCTCATGCACGCCGGCGGGCGTGATGGCCACGCGGTACTCGTGGTTCTTGACCTCGCGGGGGATGCCGACCTTCACGGCTAAACACGTCCTCTTGCCATGGGGGTCCCGACCGGAGAAGACCGGTGGGCGACGCGCACGTGGGGAAGCCTCCGGGACAGCCCGGGGCCGGGATCGCTGCGCGACTGAGTTCGAGTGTAATGAAGCCCAGGCGGCGTGTCAGCCTTCCAAAGTGAATAAATTTTCCGAACACATTGGCAGATTCGTAGGCTTCCCCTGCGACTTACCCACCAAAGACGTCGTAACCGGGCACTTCCGACAATACCTCCGAAAGGCCCATCACCACCCGGCGTCGACGCGTTCCCGCAGGTCCGCGAGGGCGCCCCCGACGGCCTCCAGGCCCCGCTCGTCGCCCAGCCGGCGCAGCACCGCGAGCGCGGCCCGGTACTCCCGGTCGGCCTCGTCGAAGCGGCGCTGCGCGGTGTGCGCCTCGGCCACCCGGGCGAGCAGCCGGGCCTCGGCCGCGTGGTCCCCGAGCGCCTGCCGCAGGCCGAGCGCCCGGCCGTACCAGTCGGCGGCCCGCACCGCGTCGCCGAGCGCCCGGTGGCAGTTGGCGGCGCTCTCCAGGGCCCGGGCGCAGAGCGGTTCGTCGTCGGCCCTCCGGGCGTGCTCCAGGGCGGCCCGGTAGTGGGCGGCGGCCTGCTCCCAGCGGCCCGCCGAGGCCTGGAGGTCGCCCAGGTTGAGCAGCGCGGCCGAGGCCCGGCGGGGCCGGCCGTTGCGCTCGGCGACGGTCAGCACCAGCTCGTGCAGCCGGTAGAGGTCGGTGGGGGCGGCGGCTCCGGTCAGCGGCAGGGCCCGCAGCAGCGCGGTGACCAGCCGCCCGGCCGATCCGTCCAGGTCGCCCTGGCCGATCGCGTCGGCCACCGCGCCGAGCAGCAGCTCCCGCTCGCCGAGCAGCCACTCGCGGGCGTGCGCGGCCGAGCGCAGCCGCAGCGGGGCGGGCAGCGGGTCCTGGCCGGAGCCGGGGCCGGCCGCCGGGTCGAGCAGCGCGCGGGCCGACTCGGTGAGCCGGACCAGCCGCTCCAGCAGCCGGGCCCGGGCCAGCTCGGTCTCGGTGGGCCGGTCCTCCTGCTCGCGCAGCCGGACCAGTCGGGGGTAGAGCCGCCCGGGCACCCGGTAGCGCGGGGTGCCGTCGGCGGTCGGCGCCTCCTCGCCGAGCAGCTCCCGCTCGGCCAGCGCGGCCAGCGTCGCGGCCGCGTCCGGCACCGGGCAGCCGACCAGGGCGGAGGCGGTGCGCGGGTCGGCGGTCTGCGCCGGGGCCAGGGTGAGGGTGCGCAGCATCCGCGCCTGGGCGGCCGGCAGCCCGCGGTACAGCAGGCTGAACGCGCCGAGCAGCGGATCGTTGTCGGGGACGGGCACCGGCTCGGCCGGCTCCGGGCCGGGCTTCACCCAGGCCGCCGGGTCACCGGCCGACTCGGTCACCGCGGCGGCGGCCGCGGCGGGCTCACCGGCCCGGCCCTCCGCCGGCTTCCCCGGGGCCGCCTTCCCCGAGGGGCCCCGAGCGGCCCCGCCCGGCCCGGCCGCTCCGGCGGGCCCGGCCGAAGGGGCGCCGGAGGCCTTGGCCGCCCGCTCCCCCTCCCTCTTCTTCGGCGCCCTCCCCTTCTCCTTCTCCTTCTCCTTCGACGAAGCAACCGCGGCGGCCTCGCCGCCCGCGGCCGGCTCCGCGACGGCCCCCGTGACCGCCGTCTCCTCCCCCACCACCCGGTTGAGCTCGCGCGCCGCCTCCGTGACCGCGATCTTCGGGTTCCCGCGCAGCCACCCCGCCATCAGCCGCAGCGCGGCCGGTCGGGAGGCGCAGGCCTCGGCGAGGTCCGCCCCGCCGACCGGGTCGCAGGAGATCCGGGTGCCGCCGACCAGGTCGGCCAGCAGCTCGCCGGAGGCCTGCCGGTCCAGCCCGCCGAGGATCACCGGGTCGATGTCCTCGATCCCGGTGAGCGGCCCGGCCGTGGTGGCGAGCACCAGGCAGCCGGGCTCGTCGGCGAGCAGCGGCCACACCTGCCCGGCGTCCCGGACGTCGTCCAGGACGAGCAGCACCCGCAGCCCGGCGAGCGCCTCGCGCAGCGCCACGCAGCCCGGCTCGTCCCGCCCGTCCTCGCCCGTCCCGGGCAGCGGCACGGCGGTCTGCGGGTCGAGCTGCTCCAGCAGCAGCCGGGCGGCCCGGGCGGGCGCCACCCGGCCGCCGTCCGGGGCGGACAGCCGGACGAACAGCACGCCGTCCGGGTAGTCGGCGGCGACGGTACGGGCGAAGCGGGCGGCCAGTACGGTCCGTCCGGAGCCGGGGCGCCCGGCCAGCACCAGCACCGGGCAGCGCCCGCTCGCCGGGCGGGCGGCGGCCGCCCGCAGCGCGGCCAGTTCGGCGCGCCGCCCGACGAACAGCGTGGGTGCGGCCGGCAGCCGCTCCAGGCCCGGGACGGCCCCGGCGGGCGCGCCGGGGCCGGGGTCCATCGTCGCCGTCTTCCTCGCCACCCGTGCCACTCCCGACGTCATCCCGCGCTCGGCATCCGACACCCGGCTTCCGGTGCCCGGCCTCCGGAGTTCAGCGGAGGCGGCCCGGGACGGGCGCCCTGTCTGCGAAGCGTAGTTCGACCGTCCGGCTCAGCCGAGGTGACATCCGGTCGTACGAATCCGCAAATCACCCCAACGACTCAACGACCGGCGGCCGGCCGTCCCCCGAGCGGCCGACTCAGGCCTCGAAGGGGCGGGCCGGCCAGGGCGAGTCCGCCGGGCGCAGCGCGTCCAGCCCGTCCGGGCCGGTGAGCGCGGCGTGCACGGCGAGGGTGCCGGTGACCAGGGTCGGGTTGTGCAGCTTCCCGGCCTGGATCAGCCGGATCAGCTCCGGCACCGGCACCCAGGCGACCTCGATCTCCTGCTCCTCGCCCTCGGCCGCGTAGCGCTCGCCCTCGGCCGGCGCCAGGTCGGTGGCGAGGAACATCCGCAGCGCCTCGTCGGTGCCGCCCGGGGAGGTGTAGTAGTCGGCGAGGATCCGCCAGGTGCCGGCCTTGCAGTACGCCTCCTCGTACAGCTCGCGCTGCGCGGCGTGCCACGGGTTCTCGCCGGGCACGTCGAGCAGGCCGGCGGGCAGCTCCCACAGCCGCTGGCGCACCGGGTGGCGGTACTGGCGCAGCACCAGCACCCGCTGCTCGTCGTCCAGGGCGAGCACCGAGACCGAGCCGGGGTGGGTCTGGTAGTCGCGGCGGGCCCAGCTGCCGTCGGGCATCCGGACCTCCTCGCTGCGGACCCCGGTGACCTTGCCCTGGAAGGGCGTCCCGCCGGCCCGGACCTCCCACTCCTCGGCCACGTCGGCGATCCCCTGGCGGCTCTGCTCGTCCATCGCTCTCCCCTTTTCGTCAGTACGACACAATCTAACGCCGAACGGCGGCCCCGCGGGAATCGCGGAGCCGCCGTTCGGTGAACGACCGGGGAGGACTACTCGGAGACCGCGGTCTTGATCTCGATGGCCGCCTTGACCAGGCCCGCGAACAGCGGGTGCGGGCGGGTCGGGCGGGACTTCAGCTCCGGGTGGGCCTGGGTGGCCACCAGGTAGGGGTGCACCTCGCGCGGGTACTCGACGTACTCGACCAGGTCGCCCTTGGGAGAGAGGCCGGAGAACTCCAGGCCGGTCTTCTCCAGGTCCGCGCGGTAGGCGTTGTTGACCTCGTAGCGGTGGCGGTGGCGCTCCTCGACGTACTGCTCGCCGCCGTAGACCTCACGGACGATCGAGCCCTCGGCGAGCTTGGCCGGGTACAGGCCCAGGCGCATGGTGCCGCCCAGGTCGCCCTTGCCGTCGACGATGGCCAGCTGCTCGGCCATCGTGGAGACGACCGGGTGCTTGGCGGCGGCGTCGAACTCGGTGGAGTTGGCCTCGGGCAGGCCGGCCAGGTTGCGGGCCGCCTCGATGACCACGCACTGCAGGCCCAGGCACAGGCCCAGCAGCGGCACCTTGTTCTCGCGGGCGAAGGTGATCGCGCCGACCTTGCCGTTGACGCCGCGGTCGCCGAAGCCGCCGGGGATGCAGATCGCGTCGACGTCGCCGAGCTGCGCCCGGGCGCCCTCGGGGGTCTCGCAGTCGTCCGAGGTGACCCACTTGATCTCGACCCGGGCGTTGTTGGCGAAGCCGCCGGCGCGCAGCGCCTCGGTCACCGACAGGTACGCGTCCGGCAGGTCGATGTACTTGCCGACCAGGGCGACCTTGACGATGTGCTGCGGCTCGTGGACGCGGCGCAGCAGGTCGTCCCAGGTGGTCCAGTCGACGTCGCGGAACGGCAGGTCCAGACGGCGCACCACGTACGCGTCCAGGCCCTCGCCGTGCAGCACCTTGGGGATGTCGTAGATCGACTTGGCGTCGATGGCCGCGACCACGGCCTCCTCGTCCACGTCGCACATTAGGGAGATCTTGCGCTTGATCGCCTGCGGGACCTCACGGTCGGCGCGCAGCACGATCGCGTCGGGCTGGATGCCGATGTTGCGCAGCGCGGCGACGGAGTGCTGGGTGGGCTTGGTCTTCAGCTCGCCCGAGGGGCCGATGTACGGCAGCAGGGAGACGTGCACGAAGAACACGTTGTCCCGGCCGACCTCGTGGCGGACCTGGCGGACGGCCTCCAGGAACGGCAGCGACTCGATGTCGCCGACGGTGCCGCCGACCTCGGTGATCACGACATCGACGTCCTCGGTCGCCATCCGGCGGATCCGGGACTTGATCTCGTTGGTGATGTGCGGGATGACCTGGACGGTGTCGCCCAGGTACTCGCCGCGGCGCTCCTTGGCGATGACCGTCGAGTACACCTGGCCGGTGGTGACGTTCGCCGAGCCGTGCAGGTTGGTGTCCAGGAACCGCTCGTAGTGACCGATGTCCAGGTCGGTCTCGGCGCCGTCGTCGGTGACGAACACCTCACCGTGCTGGAACGGGTTCATGGTGCCCGGGTCCACGTTGAGGTAGGGGTCGAGCTTCTGCATCGTCACGCGCAGGCCGCGGGCCTTGAGCAGCGCGCCGAGGCTGGAGGCGGTCAGCCCCTTTCCGAGCGAAGAGGCGACACCCCCGGTGACGAAGAGGTGCTTGGTCGTCACGGCGCGGCCGTTCGCTGCCTTGCCGGAATGGGGCTGTGCCAAGAGGGGGCTCCCGTGGGTCGCGTGTCGAAGCAGACGTGGGCGGGAGGCTCGGGGTTCGCCGTGACGGGAGGCCGGCTCGGTGCGCGGCGCTCACTGGGTCGTCGGTTCGGCTGGTCCGGGGCGTTTGATCCCGCCGGTCCACGGGATACCAGGGTATCAGTGACGCGACCCGGACGCCGATCGAGGCACGCGCACCGCGCCGGGAGCGCGCGCGGGGCGCACGACCGGCGCATCACACGCCACAGGTTTCACACCGGTCGCACAACCCCCCGGACCGGGCCAGAGCGCGGTGTCCGTCCGGACCATCCCGGCTCCCCCTGCCGGGCCAGGCGGAGGTGATCCTTCCGGACCATCCTGCGCCGCGCCCTCGCGATGCACGGCATTTCCGCCGAATTGCGGCGCCACACCGGGCTGCGTCCGCGTGCTTCGCCCCTTTCGTCCGTCGTAAGCTGCTCGGACGCATCGCCGACAGCACGAGCACGCGGAGGGCGTGGGAGGGTCAGGACACTCCCGGTCCCCGATGCGCGACCGGACCTCCCCGTATTCCCGCTCATCCCCACCCACTCCAGGGGCTCGACCGAGCCCCGCGGACACTCCAGCAAGGCCCGCCACCACCCCCGGCAGGCCGGACGTCCCGGGGTGGACCTCCGGCCCCGCAGACCGCTCGCTCCCTCCGCTCGCCGATGCCCTGACCACATTGCGAACTGGAGATCCACGTGGCCGGCCGTATCGAGGACTACGCACTCATCGGGGACATGCAGACCGCTGCCCTGGTCAGCAGGGACGGGGCGGTGGACTGGCTCTGCCTTCCCCGCTTCGACTCGCCGGCCGTGTTCGCCGGCCTGCTCGGCACCGATGAACACGGCTTCTGGCGGATCGGCCCGGCCGAGGCCGTCGTCACCTCGGTCCCCCTCCCCGCGACGGCCCCGGCCCCCTCGCCCGCACGGGTCCGCATCACCGAGACCGCCGACCTGCGGGTGCCCCCGCCCACCGCCGCCGCCCCGGCCGTGCCCGCCGACCGCCGCCGCTACCGGGGCGACTCGCTGATCCTGGAGCAGGAGTGGGACGCCCAGGGCGGCACCGTCCGGGTGATCGACTTCATGCCGCCGCGCCCGCTGGCCGGCAAGGACGCCGTCCCCCAGGTGATCCGGATCGTCGAGGGCGTCTCCGGCACCGTGCGGATGCGCTCCGCACTGCGGATGCGTTTCTCCTACGGCCGGGTGGTGCCCTGGGTGCACCGCGTCGAGCAGGCCGACGGCGGCCACCGCACCGTCGCCGTGGCCGGCCCCGACTCGGTCTGGCTGGACGGCAGGGCCGAGACCTACGGCCGCGACCTCACCACCTACGCCGACTTCACCGTCACCGCCGGGGAGCGGATCGCCTTCGCCCTCACCTGGCAGGCCTCCCACCTCGACGCGCCCAAGGCCCCGGACGCCGAGGGCATGCTCGACGCCACCGCCGACTTCTGGCACGACTGGGCCGACCAGTGCACCTACCAGGGCCCCTACCGCGAAGCCGTGATCCGCTCCCTGATCACCCTCAAGGGCCTCACCTACGCCCCCACCGGCGGCATCGTCGCCGCCCCCACCACTTCCCTGCCCGAGGACATCGGCGGCGAACGCAACTGGGACTACCGCTACACCTGGCTGCGCGACGCCGCCATCACCCTCTCCTCCCTGCTGCGCACCGGCTACCGCGACGAGGCCAAGGCCTGGCGCGAATGGCTCCTGCGCGCCGTCGCCGGCGACCCCGAGAACCTCCAGATCATGTACGGCATCGCCGGCGAGCGCGAGCTCACCGAGTCCTCCCTCGACTGGCTGCCCGGCTACGAGGGCTCCCAGCCCGTCCGCATCGGCAACGGCGCCGCCGGACAACTCCAACTCGACGTCTACGGCGAGGTCGTCGAAGCCCTCCACCTCGCCCACATGACCGGCCTCGTCCGCAACGACCACGCCCACCAGCTCCAACTGCGCCTCATCGACTACCTCGAGGACCACTGGCAGAACCCCGACGAGGGCATCTGGGAGGTCCGCGGCCCCCGCCGCCACTTCGTCCACTCCAAGGTCATGGCCTGGGTCGCCGTCGACCGCACCATCAAGCTCCTGGAGCAGACCCCCGAGGACGAGCCCACCGGCGGCCACCTGGAGCGCTGGCGCGCGCTGCGCGACACCATCCACGCCGACGTCTGCGAGAAGGGCTACGACCCGGAGCGCAACACCTTCACCCAGTACTACGGCGGCAAGGAACTGGACGCCTCCCTGCTGCTGATCCCCCAGGTCGGCTTCCTGCCCGCCGACGACAAGCGCGTCATCGGCACCATCGAGGCCATCCAGCGCGAACTGTCCACCGAGGACGGCTTCGTCCTGCGCTACCCCACCCACGACGAGTCCGGCAACAACGTGGACGGCCTCTCCGGCCACGAGGGCGCCTTCCTGGCCTGCTCGTTCTGGCTGGCCGACGACCTCGCCATGATCGGCCGGGTCCAGGAGGCCCGCGAGCTGTTCGACCGGCTGCTCGCGCTGCGCAACGACGTCGGCCTGCTCGCCGAGGAGTGGGACCCGCGCCTCAAGCGCCAGGTCGGCAACTTCCCCCAGGCCTTCAGCCACGTCCCGCTGATCGACACCGCCCTGCGGCTGACCGCCTGCGGCGCGGCGTACCTGTCCGCCCAGCCGGACGGGCCGGCCACCGACCGGGCCGAGCGGGCCACGGTCTAGGTCCGCCGCCCGGGAGACGGTCTAGCCGCGCTGCACCAGCTCGTCGTAGGTGCTGAGCACCTGGGCGACGGTGGCGGCCTCGTCCGGCCAGGTGTCGGCCTGCTGCCGGCCGGCCGCCACCTGCCGCTCGCGGCGGGCCGGGTCGACCAGCAGGGCGCGCACCGCGCGGCCGAGCGCCGCCGGGTCGCCGGGGGGCACCAGCTCGGCGGCGTCCCCGACCAGTTCGGGGATGCCGCCGACAGCGGTGGCGACCACCGGCACGCCGGCCCGCATCGCCTCCTGCACCACCAGCGAGCGGGCCTCCCAGCGGCTGGAGACCACCACCACGTCGGCGGCGGCCAGCAGGTCGGGCACGTCCGTCCGATAGCCGAGCAGCCGCACCGGCAGCTTCTCCGCGGCCGCCCGCTCGCGCAGCGCGCCCGCCTCCGGGCCGTCCCCGGCGAGCAGCACGAGCGGCTCCGGGTCCAGCGCGGACAGCTCCCGGGTGGCGTCCAGCAGCAGCCCGAAGGCCTTCTGCGGGACGAGCCGGCCGACTGCCAGCACCAGCGGACGGTCCGGGCCGTCGCCGAGCAGCGCGGCGCGCGCCTCGGCGCGGCCGAGCAGGCCCTCGGGCATCGGCGGCGCCGCGACCGGGCCCAGCCGGGCGTCGGTGGCGCCCAGTTCGCGGGCCCGGGCGACCAGGTCGGAGGAGGCGCCGAGGACCAGGTCGGCGGCGCGCGCCACCCGGCGCTCCATCAGCCGCTGCAGCCGGCGCTCCATGCCGGTGGCCAGCAGCGCGTGGTGCGAGGTGACCACCAGCGGGGTCTCGGGCCGCAGGCCCGGGAAGCGGCCCGCGGTGCGCAGCGCCAGGTCGGACAGCAGTCCGGCGCGCAGCCCGTGGGCGTGCACCACGTCGGCGCCGGTGAAGGCCCGGCGCAGCTCGCCGATCGCGGTGGCGTCGCTGCGGGCTCCCGCGGTGGGGGTGATGTCGACGGTGTGGAACCTGGCGCCCGTACGGGAGAAGCCGAACAGCGCGTCCGTGCCGGCCGGCGCGCAGACCGTGACGTTCACCCCGTGTGCGACCAGGCCCTGGGCCAGGGAGCGCACGTGCGCACCGATGCCGCCGGTGCTGGCGGCCAGGACGAGTACCACGTGCAGCTGCCCCGGTTCGGGGACGGCCGCGGTGGCCCGGGCGGCGGAATGGTCCACGTCGTCTCGCATCCGACTCGATCAGGTTCGCGCGCCGCTTCGCGAGGATTGCCCGCCCGGCGGCGCTCGGGGCTGGGAAGCCAGTGTCCAGCCGCCACGATGCCAGGTCGGCGGCCCTCTTGGACAGTCGGCGCCACGGGGGCGCGTCGCCGACGTCCGGGGGGCCGCCGGCCCCGGCTAGCGGCGGCGCGGGGCCCGTGCCGCGGCCAGCAGTTCCTCGGCGTGGGCGCGGCCCAGTTCCGAGTCCTCCAGGCCGGCCAGCAT
Organism: Kitasatospora sp. SC0581; assembly: GCF_048159585.1. Taxonomy (NCBI): domain Bacteria; kingdom Bacillati; phylum Actinomycetota; class Actinomycetes; order Kitasatosporales; family Streptomycetaceae; genus Kitasatospora; species Kitasatospora sp. SC0581. The sequence goes on from NZ_JBLRWA010000025.1 coordinate 115,918, forward strand.
CCGGGAGAGTTCGCGCACCCGCTCCTCGTCGTTCAGCACCTTGACACCGCTGCGGGTCACGGTGCCGTCGTTGGTCTTCTCCACCACCAGGTGCCGGTCGGCGAACGCGGCGACCTGCGGGAGGTGGGTGACGACCACGACCTGGGCGGACTCGGCGAGCTTGGCCAGCCGGCGGCCGATCTCGACCGCGGCCTTGCCGCCGACGCCCGCGTCCACCTCGTCGAACAGGTAGGTGGGGACGGGGTCGGCGCCCGCGAAGACCACCTCGACGGCGAGCATCACGCGCGACAGCTCACCGCCGGAGGCGCCCTTGGCGATCGGGCGCGGCTGGGCGCCGGGGTGCGGGGCGAGCAGCACCTCGACCTCGTCCACGCCGTGCGGCCCGTACGCGACGGTGCGCCCGCCGACCTCGATCCCGGCCAGGTCGTCGACCTGGCCGATCGCGAAGGTCACCCGGGCGTGCGGCATGGCCAGTTCGGCGAGTTCGGCGGAGACCGCGTCGGCGAACCGCCCGGCCGCGGCGTACCGGGCCTGCGACACCTCGGCGGCCAGCTCGGCCAGCTCGGCCCGCAGCTCGCTCTCCCGGGCGCCGAGCTCGTCGATCCGGTCGTCGTCGCCGTCGAGCTCGGCGAGCCGCACCGCGCTGGCCTCGGCCCAGGCGATCACCTCGGCGAGCGAGTTCTCCTCACCGCCGTACTTGCGCAGCAGCTGGGCCAGGACGGCCCGGCGGTCCTCGACGGCGGCCAGGCGCACCGGGTCGGCGTCCAGGTCGTCCGCGTAGCCGGCCAGGTCGCCGGCCACGTCGGCGAGCAGGTAGCCGACCTCGTTGAGGCGGTCGGCCAGGGCGGCCAGCCGCTCGTCGTGGTGGCGCACCGCGTCCAGGGCCCGGCGGGACTGGGCGAGCAGGGTGCCCGCGTCCAGCGCCTCCGGGTCGACCGGGTCGCCGGCCAGCGCCGCGTGGGCGAGGGTCGCGGCGGAGGACAGCGCGTCGGCGTGGCCGAGCCGCTCGGCCTCGGCGGCCAGCTCGGCGTCCTCGCCGGCCACCGGCTCGGCGGCGGCGATCTCGTCCAGGCCGAAGCGCAGCAGGTCGGCCTCCTGGGCGCGCTCGCGGGCCCGGGTGGTCAGCTCCTCCAGGGTCGCGGAGACCTCGCGCAGGACGCGGTAGGTCTCCCGGTAGCGGGCCAGCGGCCCGGCCACCGAGGCGCCCGCGTACCGGTCCAGCGCGCCGCGCTGGCGGGCCGGGCGCAGCAGGCGCTGCTGGTCGGTCTGGCCGTGCACGGCGATCAGGTCCTCGCCGAGTTCGGCGAGCAGCCCGACCGGGACGGACCGGCCGCCGACGTGCGCCCGGGAGCGGCCCTCGGCGGAGACGGTCCGGCTGATCAGCAGCGCGCCGTCGTCCAGTTCGGCCCCGGCCTCGAGCGCGCGGACCGCCGCCGGGGAGCCGGGGGGCAGCTCCAGGCGGCCCTCCACGACGGCACGTCCGGTGCCGTTGCGCACCAGGCCCGGGTCGGCGCGTCCCCCCAGCAGCAGGCCGAGGCTGGTCACGACCATGGTCTTCCCGGCGCCGGTCTCACCGGTCACGGCGGTGAAGCCGGGGGCGAGTTCGACCACCGCGTCGTCGATGACCCCAAGATCCCGTATCCGCATCTCGTCCAACACGGAGACGACCTTACGAGGTTCCGCCCCCGGCGCGCGACGAGCGACAACGGCGCGCGGCAACTCCGTGCCCGGAAGTTCATCCCTTCCGGGCGTCCTCGGCGGGCACCGGGACGGTGCACCAGGGCAGCAGGAGCTGCACCAGCGGGCCGATGGCCAGCGCGTACGCGACGGTGCCGGCCCCGGCGGTGCCGCCGAGCAGCAGCCCGGCGGTGAGGACCGTCACCTCGATGCCGGTGCGGATCAGCCGCAGCGAGCGGCCGGTGCGCCGGTGCAGGCCGGTCATCAGGCCGTCGCGCGGGCCGGGGCCGAGCCGGGCGCCGATGTAGAGGCCGCTGGCCAGCCCGTTGAGGGCGATCGCCGCGGCCGTCAGCGCGATCCTGGCGGGCAGGGCGCCGGGGCCGTCGACGACCCGCAGGGTGAGGTCCATGGCCGCGCCGATCACCAGCACGTTGGCGACGGTGCCCAGGCCCGGGCGCTGGCGCAGCGGGATCCACAGCAGCAGGACGAGGGCGCCGCAGATCGTCACCCAGGTGCCGACCGAGAGGCCGATGGTGCGCTGCAGGCCCTGGTGCAGGACGTCCCAGGGGTCGAGGCCGAGGCCGGCGCGGAGCATCAGCGCCATGCTCACGCCGTACAGGGCGAGGCCGACGAACAGCTGCGGTATCCGGCGGCCGAGGGCGTGGGTGTCGCCGAACACCCGGACGGCGAGCGTCCGCCCGGCGGCCGGTCCGGGTCTGGTGGGGGTGGCTGATCCTGGTGTGGTCGTGGTGGCCAAGGCCTGCTCCTGCGGTGGTGCTGCACCACCGGGGCGCCCGGTGGTGGCGGCCGGCATGGCCGCCCTGCCATGATGGCCAGTCCAAAGCTGCCCGCTCCAGGGCCAATCCCGAGCAAGTGGACTTTTCAGCCATGGTCGACTGGCACACCACCGTCACCCCGCCCGCACTCGCGCGGCTGCTCACCACCGCCCGGCTCCCCGAGCCGGCCGCCGCCCGCCGCCCCGCCTACCGCACCCTGGCCGGACAGATCCGGCTGCTGGTCACCGAGGGCCGGCTGCCGGTCGGCGCCCGGCTGCCCGCCGAACGCGAGCTGGCCACCGCACTGGCGATGAGCCGCACCACCGTCGCCACCGCGTACGAGACCCTGCGCGGCGACGGCTACCTGCGCAGCCGGCGCGGCGCGGGCAGCTGGACCGCCCTGCCCGAGGGCGCGCCGCCGCCCGGCGAGGCCCTGCACCCCGTCCCGCCGGACGAGCAGGGCCGCATCCTCGACCTCGGCGTCGCCGCCCCGCCCGCCCCCCAGCCCTGGGTCGGCCAGGCCGCCGCCCGGGCCGTCGAACAGCTGCCGTACTACGCCGCCGGGCACGGGCACTACCCCACCGGCGTCCCGGTGCTGCGCGAGGCCGTCGCCCGCCGCTTCACCGAGCGCGGACTGCCCACCACCCCCGACCAGATCCTGATCACCACCGGCGCGATGGGCGGCCTGCACCTGCTCCAGCGGGCGCTGGTCGGCCGCGGCGACCGGGTCGCCGTCGAGGCGCCCAGCTACGCCCACACCCTGCAGGCGCTGCGGCTGGCCGGCGCGCGCCTGGTCCCGGTGCCGTACACCTGGACGCCGCGGCCCACCTGGGACCTCGACGAGTGGCGGCGAGTGCTGCGCGGGGCCGGCCCCCGGGTCGCGTACGTGATCCCGGACTTCCACAACCCGACCGGCGCGCTGATCGACGAGGAGCAGCGCCGCGAACTGCTGGCCGCCGCCAGGGCCGCCGGGAGCATCGTGCTGGCCGACGAGACCACCGCCGAACTCGGCTGGGGCGTACCGCCGTCCACGCCGCTGCCGCGCCCGACGGCGGCCCTGGACCGCGCCGCCCAGGTGGTCACCGTCGGCTCGGCGGGCAAGCTGCTCTGGGGCGGCCTGCGGATCGGCTGGGTCCGGGCCGCGCCCGCGCTGGTACGCCGGCTGGCCACCGAACGGGTCTACAGCGACGTCGGCACCCCGGTGCTGGACCAGCTGATCGCCGCCGAGCTGCTGGGCGATCCGCTGCCCGACGTGCGGGAGCACCAGCTGACCCGGCTGCGGGCCACCGCGCGGGCCTTCGCCGCCGCCCTGCCCGAACGGCTGCCCGGGTGGGGCTTCACCATGCCGTCGGGCGGGCTCTCACTGTGGGTCTCCACGGACGGCCTGTCCGGCGCGGCGCTGGCCCGGGCCGGGGAGCGCAGCGGGGTGCGGATCGCCTCCGGCAACCGCTTCGGTTCGGACGGCGCCTTCGAGCACCACATCCGCCTCCCGGTCACCGTGCCCGCCGCGACCGTCCCCGCCGCCGTCGAACGCCTCGCCGACCTGGCCGCCCAGGCAGCGGCCGGCGGACGCCTCGAACCGGCGGACGAGTCCCAGCCGCTGGCGGTCTGACGGCCGCGCGGCGGGGCAAGTCCCTTGGCGCGCGGGAACTTTGGCGCGTTCGCGCGGGCCGCGGCCGGCCGTGCCGCAGTCGGACGAACCGCGTCCGTACGGGCCGCGGTCGGCCGTGCCGCGGCCGACCGCGGCTACTGGTGGTCGGCCCGGCCGCGCCAACCCGTCACCGGCAGCGCGAACTTGGCCACCAGCCGGTCGGTGAACGGCGCCCGGTGCAGTCTGGCCAGCCGCACCGGCGTCCGGCCCCGGCGGACCTCCACCCGCGCCCCGGCGGGCAGTTCGACCGAACGCCGCCCGTCGCACCAGAGCACCCCGTGCGGGGTCTTGGGCTGCACCTCGACCGCCAGCACCGACTCCGGCGAGGTCACCAGCGGGCGGGCGAACAGCGCGTGCGCGGAGATCGGCACCATCAGCAGCGCCTCCACCTCCGGCCACACCACCGGCCCGCCGCCGGAGAACGCGTACGCGGTGGACCCGGTCGGCGTCGCGCACACCACGCCGTCGCAGCCGAAGTTGGAGACCGGACGGCCGTCCACCTCGGTCACCACCTCCAGCATCCGCTCCCGGGACGCCTTCTCGATCGAGGCCTCGTTCAGCGCCCAGTCCTCGTGCACCACGTCGCCGTTGGTGCGGACGATGACGTCGATCGTCATCCGCTCCTCGACCTCGTAGTCGGCGTCGACCACCCGCTCGACGACCACGGCCAGGTCGTCCCGCTCGGCCTCGGCGAGGAAGCCCACCCGGCCCAGGTTGATCCCGAGCATCGGCAGCCCGTGGGAGCGCGCCAGCTCCGCCCCGCGCAGCAGCGTCCCGTCCCCGCCGGCCACCAGGATCAGCTCGCAGCCGTCCGCCGCCCCGGGGCCCTCGGTGACCTTCTCGACGCCCTCCGGCAGGTCCAGGTCCACCGCCTCGGCTTCCAGCAGTCTGATCCGGAGCCCCACCTTCAGCAGCCCGTGCACCAGGGCCTCGACGCTGCGCAGCGCCGTCTCCCGGCCGGTGTGCGCGATCAGGAAGACCGTACGTTCTTCATCGCTCATGCCGCTGCCCTCTCCCTAACGCCTGCCGGGTCGCCCTTGGTCCCGGGGCGGCCGCGCCATACGACATGACGGGCCGGACGCTCGCAAGGCACCCTACCGGGGCCCCTCCGCCACGGCCCGGTCCGCGTCCGCGGGGTCCAGCCGCGGAGCGTCACGGCGCAGCCAGAGGAAGTACTCGACGTTGCCGGACGGCCCCGGCAGGGGGCTCGCGGTGACCGCGCGCACGCCCAGCCCGAGCTCCCACGCCTGCCCCGCGACCTGGCGCACCATCTCGGCGCGCAGCTGCGGGCTGCGCACCACCCCGCCGCTGCCCAGCCGCTCCTTGCCGATCTCGAACTGGGGCTTGACCATCAGCACCAGGTCCGCGTCCTCGGCCGCGCAGGAGGCGAGAGCCGGGAGCACCAGGCCGAGCGAGATGAACGACAGGTCGCCCACCACCAGGTCGACCCGGGTGCCGCCGATCAGCTCCGGCGTCAGCTCGCGCACATTGGTGCGGTCCATCACGGTGACCCGCTCGTCGCTCTGCAGCGACCAGGCGAGCTGTCCGTAGCCGACGTCCACCGCCAGCACGTGCGCGGCCCCGGCCCGCAGCAGCACGTCGGTGAACCCGCCGGTGGACGCGCCCGCGTCCAGCGCCCGGCGGCCCTCGACGACCAGGCCCTGTGGCACGAAGGCCGCGAACGCGCCGGCGAGCTTGTGGCCGCCGCGCGAGACGTAGTCGGGGTCGTTCTCGTCCTTCGCCACCACGACCGCCGCCGAGGTCTCCACCTGGGTGGCCGGCTTGGTCGCGGTGGCGCCGCCGACCGTCACCCGGCCGGCGGCGATCAGCTCGGACGCGTGCTCACGCGATCGGGCCAGCTTGCGGCGGACCAATTCCGCGTCGAGTCGACGTCGTGCCACTGCCACTGGTGTTTCAGCTCCTACGGATCCTGCGGGTCATTCCTGGTCGAGCGCGGCCAGTGTGTCGACGAGCCGCTGGTGAACATCTTCGTACACCGCGACGTGTGCCTCGGCGGGGACCCCGTCCAGGGCCTCCAGCTGGGCCAGTCCGGCGTCCACCCTGGGGTGGCCGGTGGGGAGCAGCTCGATGCCGAGCAGCTCGGCGGGGAGCACCGCGTCGAGCGGTGCCGGCGGCCCGGCGTGCCGGACGGACCGGGGCGGTTCACTCGTCTCGGGCATCGGGCTTCTTCGCGTCGTCGGACTTCTTCGGGTCGCCGGGCTTCTTCGTGCTGGTGGCCTTGCGGACGGTGGTCTTCCTGGTCGCCGCACGCTTCGCGGGCGTCCCGGGCTCGGTTCCGGCCTCGGCCTGCCGGGGGGTGGCGGACTTCTTGACGGTCGTCGTCCGCTTCGCGGCGGCCTTCCCGGTCTGCGTCGTCTTGGCCTGCGTCTTCTTGGCCGGCGTCTTCTTCGCCGGGGTGGGCTTCTTCGCCGTGCTCTTCTCGGCGGCGGCCTTCCCGGCGGCGCTCTCCTCCGCCGCGGGCTCCTCCCGCGGGGCCGGGGCGACCGCGGACACCCGCGGGACGGACGAAACGGGCGGGACCGGCGGGTCGACCTCGACCGGCTCGTCCACCTCCACCCGCTCGGCGACTATCGGCTCACCCACCGTCCGGGCGGCCGACCGCTCCTCCTCGGCCTCCCAGCCGCGCCCGAAGAGGTCGCCGGCCCGCGGCGCCGGCACCGGCTCCTCGGCCCCGTACGCCCCCGGCCCGGACGCGGCCGCCGGGGCCTCCTCCTCGACCTCGCGCAGCTTGGTCTCCAGGTACGCCAGCACCACGCCGACCTTGGTCACCTGGTCGCCGACCCTCTCGAAGACCTTCTCCGCCTCGTTGCGCGCCACGCCGACGGCCAGGTCCACCCCGGCCCGCCCGGCGGTGACCGCCTCCCCGGCGAGGGTCTGCAGGGTCTCCACCGACGGCGGGAACTGGCCGCCCAGCCGGCGCTCGACCCCGGCGACGTCGACCCCGGCCTTCTCCAGGATCGAGCTCGCCGTCCCGACGACCAGCTTGCCGACCTCCTCGACCACGCCGGCGGCGGTCTCCACCACTCCCCGAACCGTCCTCGGCAGCATCCGGGTGCCTCCCAATCGCCTCTGGGCGTCGCTCCGTCGCCCTCAGTACCCGGGCGCCGTTCCGGGCACCCCACCGACGACGCTACCGCCAAAACCCGCCTGAGGTACCGTGGCCCGCAGTCAGCACCGTAGCGACCGGGGGAGGGAGCCGGCCCGTGGCGAACGCCGAGGAGTGCCGGGAGGCGCTGGAGCAGCTCAGCCGGAACATGACGAAGTCCACCGGCGACGTCCGCAAGGCCGCGGCCCTCGACCGCTCGCTCAGCTGCCGGATCACCGACCTCGACCTGACCTTCACCGGGCGGCTGCGCGACGGCCGGATCCAGGACGTGGTGGTGGCCCCCGGCGCCCCGGCCGGGAAGGCGGAGATCCGGCTCACCATGAGCAGCGACGACCTGGTCGCGCTGGTCGGCGGGCGGCTCAACTTCGCCTCCGCGTGGGCGAGCGGCCGGGTCAGGCTGGAGGCGGGCTTCCGCGACCTGCTGCGGCTGCGCACCCTGCTCTGACCCCGGCCGCCGTACCCGCCGACCGCCGGGCCGTCCTCAGAACCCCAGGTCGGCCAGCGCCTTCCGGCCGTCCACCGGCGCGCCGCCCGCGTCCAGCACCGTCCACGCGGCCGCGCACAGCGCCCGCAGGCCGTCCCAGCGGTCCCCGGCCCCGGACAGCCGCAGCACCCCGGCCTCGACGCCCGCGACCCAGCCGCCGCACCCGAAGCCGCCGTCCACCGGCGTCACCGCCGGGTGCGGGACGAGCAGTCCGCGCAGGTCCGCCGCCAGGTAGGTCGGCCGGTGCTCGACCGGGGCCGCCAGCAGCAGCTCCGGGGTGGTCACGCCGGTGAACACCAGCAGGCTGTCCACCCCGCCGTTGAACGCGCCCTCGATGTCGGTGTCCAGCCGGTCCCCGACCACCAGCGGCCGCTCCGCGCCGGTGCGCAGCACGGTCTCCCGGTGCATCGGCGGGAGCGGCTTGCCCGCCACCTCCGGCTCCACCCCGGTCGCCGCCCGCACGGCCGCCACCAGGGTGCCGTTGCCGGGCGCGATGCCGCGGGCCCTCGGCACCGTCAGGTCCAGGTTGGACGCCACCCAGGGCAGGCCGCTCTGCACCGCGTACGCGGCCTCCGCGAGGTCCGTCCACCCCACCGAGGGGTCGAAGCCCTGGACCACCGCGAGCGGCCCGTCGGCCAGCGAGCGGACCGCGACCAGCCCCAGCTCGGCCAGCGCCTCCTCCAGCCCGAGACCGCCCACGACCAGCACCTTCGAGCCGGCCGGCACCTTCTCGGCGACCAGCCGGGCGGCGGCCTGGGCCGAGTTGATCACGTCGGCCGGCTCGGCCGGGACGCCCAGCTCGGTCAGGTGCTCGGCGACCACCCGCGGCGGGCGGGAGGCGTTGTTGGTCACGTACGCGAGCCGCATTCCGGCCGTCCGGGCCGCGTCCAGGGCGTCCACCGCGTGCTCGATCGCGTGCGCGCCGGCGTAGACCACGCCGTCCAGGTCGAGCAGCGCGGTGTCGTACGCGTCGGTCAGCGGCCGCTCGCTGCCTCCGGGGGCGGTCCGTCGCACGGGGGTGGCCGTCTCGGTCATGGCTGCGCTACCTCATTCACTGCGTCGTCGTTCACTGCGTCGTCCGTGTCGCACGTCCTCGTGCGTCAGGGTGTCAGGGCGTCCGGTACGGCCTCCGGCCCGGCGCCTCGTACCGCGTCCGGCCGGGTCGCGGCGCCCACCGGTCAGGCGGCGCCGTCGGCACCGGCGGTGCCCGCCGTTCCGCCGGCCGGGCCCTCGGCGCCCGCCGGGGGCTCCACGTACCCGGGGGCTCCCGGCAGCAGCGGGCCGTACGCCCCGGCGCGGGCCGCCAGGGTCGCCCTGGTCTGCCGCAACGCCTGCCGGTAGTGGTCGGACTCCGGCCGCATCGCCACGGCCAGCGCCAGGTGCTCGGCGGAGGTCTCGAAGTCGCCCAGCCGGGCCGCCGAGACGCCCCATCCGAACTGAGCGTAGTCGTCCGCCGGATCCGCGAGCGCCACGGCACGGAAGTTCGCCAGCGCCGCCGCGTACGAGCCCGCGTCGAACTGGGCCCGCGCCAGCGCCTCCCGGATGCTGCGCGAGTGCGGCTCGGCCGCCACCGCCCGGGCGAGCAGCTGCTCGGCGGCCGCCGGATGCCCCTGCGCCAGCAGCTGGGCGCCCCGGCGGAACCAGTCGTAGACGTCCCCGGTGGGCTCCCCGGAGCGGCTCTGCCGCGGCACCCCGCCGGTCTCCGTACCCGCCTCCGAGCCGCCCTCCGAACCGACCGGCACCGCTCCGGCCGTCGAACCGTCGCCCGGCACGCGGCCCGGCACGCCGTCGGCCGGAGCGTCCCCGCGGGTGGCACCGACCGGCCCGCCCGACTCGGCCGGGCCGCCGCCGTCCACCCGTTCCTGCCCGTCGTCCATGCCGTACCTCGCCCTCGGTCGCACACCCGCCCCACAGATCGGCACGGGTATTCCGATCTCTCAACAACGCGTACCCGGTTACGATGCCCAGAATGAGCACACCCAGTGCAGAAGACGGAGTCGAGACTCCCGAGGGCGGCCCCGGCGATCCCGGGCACGTCGCCACCGCCGGCCTGTCCCTGTCCCCCTTCCGCGGCCTGCGCTACGTCCCCGACCGGGTCGGCACCCTGGCCGCCGTGACGTCCCCGCCGTACGACGTCGTGGACCCGGGCCGCCGGCTCGACCTGGAGACCGCCGACCCGCACAACGTGGTCCGGCTGATCCTGCCCAGGCCCGAGCCCGAGGACGCCGGCGACCGCCCCGACCGCGACACCCGCTACCGGCACGCCGCCCGGCTGCTGGCCGCCTGGCAGCGCGAGGGCGTCCTGGCCGCCGACCCCGAGCCCGCGATCTACGTCTACGAGCAGCGGCTCCCGGCCACCGCCGACTCCCCCGAGCTGCTCCAGCGCGGCCTGATCGGCGCCCTCGCGGTGAGCGGTCGGGAGGGCGGCGTGGTGCTCCCGCACGAGGACGTGATGCCCCGGCCGGTCGCCGACCGGGTCGGCCTGATGCGCACCACCCGGGCCAACCTGGAACCGCTGCTGCTCACCTACCGGGGCGGCGGCGGCGCCTCCGGCGTGATCGAGCGGACGGTCGAACGCGAGCCGCTGCTCTCCACCGCCACCAGCGACGGCACCCACCACCGCCTCTGGGCGGTCACCGCCCCGGCCGAGATCGCCGAGATCAGCCGCGACCTGGCCACCTGCCGGGCGCTGATCGCCGACGGCCACCACCGCTGGGAGATGTACCTCCGCCTCCAGCGCGAGCACCGCCACCTGCCGCGCAGCCCCTGGGACCGCGGCATGGTGCTCCTGGTGGACACCGCCCGCTACCCGCTGCGGGTCCGGGCCATCCACCGCGTGCTGTACCGGCTGCCGGTGGCCGAGGCGCTGGAGCGGCTCGGCGACCAGTGGAAGGTCAAGGAGGTCCCCGGGCCGCTGTCCGCCGCGCTCCAAGCCCTCGCCGAGCAGAAGCGGCACGGCGGCAACGGCTTCGTCCTGACCGGCGGCGACGGCGTCTACTGGCTGCTCGGCGAGCCCGAGGAGTCCCTGCTCGACGCCACCGTGCCGCACGGCCGGCCCGAGGAGTGGCGCCACCTGGACGCCACCGTCCTGCACGCCACCCTGCTGGACCGCACCTGGCACGTCCCCGACGGCCCGGACGACATCGGCTACCTGCACACCGCCGTGGCCGCCGAACAGGAGGCCGCGCGCACCGGCGGCACCGCCGTCCTGCTGCACCCGGTCCGGGAGTCCGTGGTGCGACGGCTGGCCGAGCAGGGCGTCACCATGCCGCGCAAGTCCACCTCCTTCGGGCCGAAGCCGGCCACCGGGCTGGTGCTGCGCAACCTCGCGCTGGGCTGACACCGCCCGGGGCTGACACCTCGGCCGGACCGAACACGGGCCGGAACGCCGTGAGGCCCTGCCGTTCCCGGAGTTTCCCGGGGAACGGCAGGGCCTCACGGCGTTTGCCTGGGAGCTGCTCAGCTCTTGTCGGCGTCGGCGTCGGCCTTGGCGGCCTTCGACTCCTCGGCCTCGGCGGCCTCGGCCTGCTGGGCGCGCTCGGGGACGACGCCGTCGAAGTCGTCGTCGATCTCGAGGTCGTCCTCGTCGTAGAACTCCTCGACGTCCTCCTCGTCCTCGAAGATCACGCGGTCCTCGGAGTGGTCGCCGCCACCGCGCTTCTTCTGCACCGGGGCGTCCGTCGACTCGGCCTCGTCCTCGGCCAGCTCCGGGTCGAGCGTGTCGGTGAACTCCACGCCGTCGATCTCGGCCAGCCGCTCCGAGGCGTTGGTGGTGCCGTCGGTGTCGGCCTCGGCGGCCTTGGCGAACCAGTCACGGGCCTCGTCGGCCCGGCCGGCCGCGATCAGGGCCTCGGCGTAGGCGTACCGCAGACGCGCGGTCCACGGCTGCACGGAGTTGGAGGCCAGCTCCGGGCTCTGCAGCGTCACCACGGCGGCGTCGAACTGCTCCATGTCGGCGCGGGCACCGGCCGCCACCAGGCGCATCTCGACCTGGCCGGCCTTGTCCAGCTGCTTCACCTCGGGCTCGCCGGCCATCGCCAGCGCCCGCTCCGGACGGCCCAGACCGCGCTCGCAGTCGGCCATCACGGGCCACAGGTCCGCCCGGCCGGTCATCCGACGGGCGGCGCGGAACTCGGTCAGCGCCTCGGAGTAGCGCTGCGTCATGTACGAGGCGAAACCGGCCGCCTCACGGACGGCCGCCACGCGGGAGGCCAGACGGAGCGCGATGCGCGAGTACTGGTAGGCCTCCTCCGCCTCGCCGTCGAGCAGGCGGGCCACCATCACCAGGTTACGGGCGACGTCGTCCGCGAGGGTCTTGGGCAGGCTCTTGAGCTCCTGGCGCACGTCCGCGTCCAGCTCGTAGCCGGTGACGTCCTCCGGGATCGGCAGACGCTTGACGGGCTCGTAGTTGCCCCGGCGGTCGTCGTACTCCCGGCGGTCGCCGCCGCGCTCGTCCCGGTCACGGCGGTAGCCGCCACCCGACGGGCGGTCGTCACGGCGGAAGCCACCGCGGTCGCCACCACGGTCGTCGCGACGGAAGCCGCCACGGTCGCCGCCGCGGTCATCGCGGTTGAAGCCACCCGAGGGGCGGTCATCACGACGGAAGCCACCGCCGGCCGGACGGTCGCCACGGTCGCGGTTGAAACCGCCACCCGACGGACGGTCGTCACGACGCGGACGGTCGTCACGGTCGTCCCGACGGAAACCGCTCGGGCGGTCGTCGCGGCGGAAACCGCCACGGTCGCCGCCGCGGTCATCGCGGTTGAAGCCGCCGGAGGGGCGGTCGTCGCGGCGGAAGCCGCCACGGTCGCCGCCGCGGTCGTCACGGTTGAAGCCACCCGAGGGGCGGTCATCGCGGCGGAAGCCACCGCCAGCCGGACGGTCACCGCGGTCGCGGTTGAAACCGCCACCCGACGGACGGTCATCACGACGGAAACCGCCACGGTCGCCACCACGGTCATCGCGGTTGAAACCGCCGGAGGGGCGGTCGTCACGGCGGAAACCGCCACGGTCGCCGCCGCGGTCGTCACGGTTGAAGCCACCCGAGGGGCGGTCATCGCGGCGGAAGCCACCGCCGGCCGGACGGTCGCCACGGTCGCGGTTGAAACCGCCACCCGACGGACGGTCGTCACGACGGAAACCGCCACGGTCGCCACCACGGTCGTCACGGTTGAAACCGCCGGAGGGGCGGTCGTCACGACGCGGACGGTCGTCACGGTCGTCCCGACGGAAACCACCGGACGGGCGGTCATCGCGGCGGAAGCCGCCACCGGAGGGGCGGTCGTCGCGACGGAAACCGCCACCGGAGGGGCGGTCGTCACGACGGAAGCCACCGCCGGCCGGACGGTCGCCACGGTCGCGGTTGAAACCGCCACCCGACGGACGGTCGTCGCGGCGGAAGCCGCCACGGTCGCCACCGCGGTCGTCACGGTTGAAGCCACCCGAGGGGCGGTCGTCACGACGGAAGCCACCGCCGGCCGGACGGTCACCGCGGTCGCGGTTGAAACCGCCACCCGACGGACGGTCATCACGACGGAAACCGCCGCGCTCGCCGCCACGGTCGTCACGGTTGAAACCGCCCGACGGACGGTCGCCGCGGTCGCGGTTGTACCCGCCGGTGGGGCGGTCGTCACGGCGGAAGCCGCCACGGTCGCCACCGCGGTCGTCGCGGTCGCGGCCGTACCCGCCGCCCGACGGACGGTCGTCACGACGCGGACGGTCGTCACGGTCGTCGCGACGGTAGCCGCCGGAGGGGCGGTCATCGCGGCGGAAGCCACCGCGGTCGCCGCCACGGTCGTTGGACCAGCCCCCGCGGGACCGGGGCTCGTAGCCTCGGCCGTCGTCCGATCGACGCTCGGGACGGTCCTGGGGCTGGTTCGACATCGTGGTGACTCCTTCTGCTGCTTCAGCTACACCGCGGGCGGAGCATGCGACTCCACCACCGCCACGCGGCTTCGACGCCGGCCTGCTGGCCCGCGTACCTTCTCCATTGTCCGACATGCCGGGACCCTCCGCGTCTGGGTGGAAGTCCCGCTTTTGCCGATCTTCTTCACGTTCGCAAAACACAAAAAGGCCGCGGCCCCAGCGAGTCGCTGGGGCCGCGGCCTTGAATAATTGTTCGGCGGCGTCCTACTCTCCCACAGGGTCCCCCCTGCAGTACCATCGGCGCTGTGAGGCTTAGCTTCCGGGTTCGGAATGTAACCGGGCGTTTCCCTCACGCTATGACCACCGAAACCCTATCGGGTATTCAGCGAAACACACTTTTCAGTTGATAAGTGTTTCTTTGTTCGCCGGTGATAACTGTTCGTTACCCGGGAACCACACAGTGAACGCGAGCGTCTGAGGACAAGCCCTCGGCCTATTAGTACCGGTCAACTCCACCCCTCACAGGGCTTCCATATCCGGCCTATCAACCC
>NZ_JBLRWA010000026.1:0-124324 GCF_048159585.1 Kitasatospora sp. SC0581
GGGGGGGGGGGGGGGGGGGGGGGGGGGGGGGGGGGGGGGGGGGGGGGGGGGGGGGGGGGGGGGGGGGGGGGGGGGGCCCCGCCCCCCCCCCCCCCCCCCCCCCCCCCCCCCCCCCCCGCCCCTCTGCCGTGTGGGGTCGCCGCCTCACTCGTTCAGCGGGACGAGGCGGTGGCCCGTCCTGGTCACGGCCGGTTGCCTGAGGCGGGTGCCGGGCAGGCGGCCAGGACACAGGGTTGAGTAACAGCCTACGTGCTCGATGCCTACTCGCCCGCCGTTGGACGGATGAGGAGGAGGCCCGCGCTGTAGGAGCGGGCACGGCCGATGCCGGTGGTGAGGGCGTCGGTGAAGGCGGGTGGGTCGGTGATGGTGAGGGTGCCCTTGATCTCGGCGCGGCCGATCTTGGCGTCCCGGTGTTTGGCAGTCAGGCCGAGTTTGGGGAGCATACGGATCGCCATGGTGTCAGGGTCGCCGTAGGCGCCGATTCGGCGGACGCCGGCCGGGCCGGTGCGGTCGGCGCCGGTGGGTTGGAGGCGGGCGGCGAACCAGTCCTTGACGTGGCGGGGGGTGGTGTCGGAGAGGCGTTTGCGGATGAGGACGCCATCGCCGGTGCGGGTCTGGCGATCACGGGTCGGGTTGACGACAATACGGAAGCCGTAGGTGTCGCCAGTGCGGACGGTGGTGTCGACCTGGAGGAGAGCGATCCGGTCGGCCAGCGCGGTCCGGGGGATCGAGGACCAGTCGGGCTGGACGCGCGACTGGACGATGACCACCAGGCTGTTGTTCCGGAGGTCGAGCGTCCAGGTGTTGAGGATGCCCATCTGGGCGCGCGGGTCCGCTTCGCCGGGCTCGGTCCAGCCATAGAAACCGGACATGACCAGCCGGTGCATGACGTGCGGGTCGAGGATCGCCTTCTGCGCCAGGGCGTGAGTGGCGTCCAGGTGCAGGATGCTATGGCAGGCCACGAAGCGGACGCTGTCGGTGGAGGCAGTGGTCATAGCAGGTGGTCCCATCCGATGGACGCGCCGGGTTCGATGCGTACGCGCTGTTCCCAGCGGGGTGCGTAGGAGCGGTGCACGGTGTGGAAGCTGATCGGGTGGTCGGTGACGGAGGAGGCTCCGGTGGTGCCAGCGGGGACCTCGATCCACGCCCAGGGGCGGGGCGTGCAGTCCTGCGTGAGGAGTCTGGTGGCGGCGAGGACGTTTTCGAGGGTCCCGGGGTGGACGCCGCCGGAGATCTCGCCGGCGGGCGGGCAGTTCTTGCGGCCGAGCCAGAGCAGGCGTCGGGGTTGTTCGAGGGCAGCGGCCAGATCCTCCAGCAGGCCCTTGTCCGGGTGTTCGACGGCGGCGACGAACTTGGCGTCGGCGAGGTAGCTGCGGCTGGTGATCATTGGGGCGCGGCCGACCTTGCGGGACAGCAGCGGGCCGCCGTCCGGGTCGGGGGCGATCCCCTTGGGTGCCCCGTACCAGTCGATGACGGCCCGGGCGGGCGGGGTGCCGAACACCGGCCCGGTGGCCGCGTCGAGGGCTGTGGCGGCCTGCTGGGCGCGGCGGTGGTCGGTGATCAGGTCGCGCGGGCGTAGCGGGTACCGACCGCCGCCGACGGTGTGGTAGTCGCGGACGGGGGTGCCGGGGCGGTCGGCGCGGACGGCGAAGCGGAGTTCGTCGAGCGGTTCCAGCGGTTCGTCGCGGGAGTGGCCAGCGGCGGCCGCGAGGAGGCCGAGGAAGCCGGACTTGGTAGGCCTGAGGTGGGTGTCGCGCCGGTCGAAGCGGGAGACCAGGCCCCAGGCCTGGAGCGGGCCGGCGAGCCGGGCCAGGAGGACGTACGGCCGGGTCACGCGGCGGTCAGCTCCTCGGTGGAGTCGGCTTCGGCGGCGGCCAGGGCGCCGCCGGCGGAGAGTTCGTCGAGGAGGTCCTGGATGCCGAGGTCATAGGTGAGGACGTGGCCGCCGGTGATGTCGGAGCGCTTGCGGGTGACCAGCCGGTGGTGCTTGAGGAGTCGCTCGGCGGCAGCGCGGCTGGCGGCGCCGTCGGCCTGCTCGTCGATGGGCTCCTCGAAGACGGCGGAGTAGTTGAAGGGGCGCTTGCCGTCGAAGGCGAGGACCAGCTTGGGCAGGGAGCCGGTGGAGGCGGTGGTGTTCTTCTTGGCGGCGGGCATGGCGTCGATGAACGCCTCCACGAACTGGCGCTCGGCGGCGGTGGCGGCCCGGTCCGCGTCCTCGGCGCTCATGCCGCCGGCCATCAGGTTGACGCGCAGCTGGACGCGGTCGAGGGCGGCGTGCCGGTAGAAGGTGCCGGAGATGAGGGATTGGTAGCCGGTCATGCCGGCACCGGCGCCGTCGGCGGCGTCGAGGTAGTCCAGGGCGTTGGCCTTGCGGCGGATCTTGGAGTCGTCGGCGGCGCTGTAGAAATCGTCGATTTGGGCGGCGGCGTGGACGGTGAAGGCGGGGCCGGTCATCACGGCGCCGTCCACGTTCGGGGAGTCGGCGATCTCGGCGAGGAAGCGGCCGTAGAGGGCGATGTCGATGGCGTCCCGGGGGGCGAGGGCGGCCAGGACGGCTGCGCGGACGGCCCGGGGAAGGGCGGGGACGCCGGTCTCGGCGGCCTCCTCGACCTCGGCGGGCAGGAGGTCCTCGTCGGTCCTCGTCGCGCGTCGCCGGCTCCTGGCCTTGGTGGTCTCGGCGATCCTGCGGGCCTCCTCGAACCCGGCGGCCCAGGAGACGACCTCGTCCCGGTGGGCGTGGAGATACTCGGCGAGCTTGGCCCCGGCGTCCTCGGGGGCGAAGAGCAGCACCTTGGTCAGGTTGCGGGTGCGCTCCTTGTCGCCGAACTTGAGGCCCACGCCCTCCAGTACGGCCTTGGCGACGGGCAGCGCGTCCCGCTCCTCCCAGCCCAGATCGCGCAGCGCCTCCGCGGTGAGCAGCGCCCACTCGCGGGTGCGGACGCCCATGGTGTAGCCGGCCAGGGCGCCTTCGCCCGCGTTGGCCTTCTCTCGGCCGAGGGTGCGCTCGGCGCGGCGGCGGGACTGGGAGGTGATCAGGTTCCTGGTCTCGCCGCCGAACGGGATGGTCTTCGCCATGCCGTTCTCGTCGCGGACGGGCAGGACGGCTACCAGGCTCTCGAGGGCGTGTAGGGAGAGGAACTGGTGGCTGTCCAGCCGCTCGGCGACGGCGCTGGTGCGGAGGATCGTCATGGTGTCAGCCGTTCTTCTTCGCGGGGTACTCGGGGGTGTAGAAGTCACGGGCCCAGCCGTACGGGGTGGCCCGGCCGGGGGCCTTCCACGCGGACAGGTCGGCGGCGAGCCGGGCCCAGGACGGCGGTGCGGTCTCGCAGGCGCGGGCGCGCTCGACGGCGTGCTGCAGGTGGCGTACGGGCAGTTCGCGGGAGGCCACCAGGCGGTCGAGGAGGCGCCTGGCGCCCGGGTCGTCCCTGCCCCGGGCGGCGGGGGAGCCGATGCGGCGCAGAGCGGCGCCCGTCGATCCGTAGCCGGCCTGCGGCACGCTCCGGCCGGCGTGGTAGCGGGCGAAGAGGAAGGCGACCCGTTCGAAGACCGGCCGGTCGTCCTCCTCGGGACTGAAGGAGGCCGCCCGCAGCCTCGGCTCGGAGAGGGCCTCGGGGCGGCGCAGATCGGCGAGGCGGCCGTAGTCGTGGGTCCACACCAGGCTGCACAGCCAGCTGGTGAGGCGCCGACCGGGGGTTCGTTCGGCGGCGGGTTCGTCATGGGGCGCGGCGTCGGAAGCGGCGACCGGCCTGAAGACCTCGCTCAGGTCCACCGACAGCTGTTCGTCAATCACGCGGGGGCTCCTTCAGGTACGGCGGACAGGACGGGCCCGCCAGCATCCTCTTCACCTTCTGTTCGGCCTTGGCCCGGGCGTTCATCCCCCGTCCGCCGGGTGGCAGCGAGGTGAGGCGGGCCCGGAGGACCTGCCGGGTCAGTGCGTGGATCTCCCGGCCGAACTCCGCCAGGGGGCCGTCGCCGGCATCGGTGCCGGCGCTCACCTCCGCGATCAGGTAGGAGAAGTGGTCGGCCGCGCCCGCCCACAGGTCCGGTTCGGCGTGGAAGCGCTTGAACAGGGAGGTCTTGTCGGCCGGTTTCGGGTTCGGGTAGGCCTCGTCGCGGGCCACCGTCGCCGCGGCGTACAGGGCCTTGGCGGCGTACTCGCAGATCTTCGACCCCTCGTCGGCGGCCCAGCTGAGCTGCTCCTCCCGGCCGGGTACGTAGGGGAAGGTGTCCGAGACCCAGGCCGTGGCGGTCGCCTGCCGGGAGATCAGGCCGACGGCGGTCAGGTCCACCCGTCGGTCGTGCAGGCCCGCGAGGCGGTCGTACAGATCGGTGCCCTTGGCCAGGTTCGGATCGGCCCGGTGCGTGGCCGCGTACACCGCGTGGGACTCCCGCCACAGCGCGCGGTCCTCGCTCGGCCGCAGGGGCTCCGGCTCACCGTCCTTCCGGCGCGGGGCCAGGACGGCGTCCTGGAGGTGGACGGGCGCCAGCGGGTCCAGGATCTCGCCGGCGGCGCGCAGGACCCGGTCGACCATGACCTCGCCGTCGACCAGGACGGGCCGCAGCAGGATCGACCGGCCCAGGAAGGAGTGGAGGTCGGCCGGCCCGTCGGGCAGCCGCGACACCTTCCGGCCGTGGAAGGTGCGGCGCCCGGTGCGGCCGTCGGTCCAGGAGTAGTTGAAGGTCCCGATGTCGGCGGGCTTGCACGGCATGATGTTCAGCCGCAGCGTGTCGCCCAGCGTCCGCCCCCGGGCCAGCACACGGATCCGGGCACCGAGCCGTCCCACCGCCTGGTAGGTCAGCTGCGGGCCGAGCCAGTCGGCCTTGGCCATGGCGCGGCCGCCGAGGCCGTACGCGTGCTGGGTCAGCATGGCGCGGAACGCGGCGTCGGAGGGTAGTGGCTCGGGGTCGTGCAGGTGCACCTTGTCGAAGAACTGGTTGTAGTCGCCGGTGCGTTCGATGACGAGCTGCGCCGGACCGACGCCGTTCGCGGCCATGAACGGGGCGAGCAACGCGTTCTGACCCAGGGGGCGTTGGGGGTGGAACAAGTCCCAGTGGTCGGCTGGTTCGTCCCCCAGCCAGTCCGCCGCCTTCTCCAACGAGTGCGCGGTATCCACCCAGTGGTGCCAATCGGTGGGCGTGGGCGGTACGCACTTGGCCGCGTACATGATCGCCATCAGGTACTCGAGGACGGCGACCTCCTCGCCGGGGGTCGAGCTGACCAGCGCGGTGAACTCGTCGGCGCTCCGGAGGAGTTCGGTCAGGCCGACCCGCCGGACCTCGGCGGGACGTACAGTCGGGTCCCCTCCCTCCGCAGGCCGGCCCGGGCCAGGACGTGTCAGTACCGGCTGGCATGCTTCCGTCCGAGGGTCCCAACTCGGCTGTGCATCCTGTGAGTGCGGCAGACCTCGGGACATCCTTGATGTTTGACGGTGCGTCACGGGAGTGGACCCTACTGAGCTCGGGAGCGACCGAACGATGAAACCTCTGGGAATCACCCGTGCGGGTGTCACGGTCTGGGGCAAGACCGACCAGTTCAAGATCAGTGAGAGGCGCGGCGGCCCGTCCTGGAACCCGCTCCTGGCCCACCTGCTCGACACCGCCGCGTGCGCCGGGGAGTTGTGGGACCACTACCTCGCGGTGCCAGTCCGCGACCGCCTCGCCGAGACTCTGGGCGCCGGGGACGTCGCCGTCGCCCGGCGGAACGCGATGTTCTACGCTGGCCTGCACGACCTGGGGAAGGCCTCGGCCGGCTTCCAGGCGCGGTTCCTCGACACGGACCGGGGCCACCTGCGCAGAGCTGCCAGGGAGTGGCTCGCGCAGGCCCGTGCGAACGGGGTGCCGCTCCCCGCCGACCTCCGCGCGGCCCGCAGGCTGCGGCACGAGCTCGTCACCGCGCACTGCCTGCCCCGGCTTCTCGGCTGCGGCTGCGTGGACTGCGGCGGCACGGGCACCCCGCACCTCGGCCTCCACCGGGTGGCCCTCCTCCTCGGTGGGCACCACGGCCACATCCCCGGCCCCGACCTCCTCGGGCGGGCGTCGACGGCGGCCCCGCCGGAGGACTGGGACGCCGTCCAGCGGTTTCTCATCGGGGCCGTGGCGTCGTTCCTGGACGTCGACCTGGACCGGCTGCCGGAGCAGACCACCTTCTCGCGCCCGGCGTCCCGCCCCCTCTTCGCAGGACTGGTCGTGACCGCCGACTGGATCGCCTCCGACGCCAACCGCTTCGAGTACCGCGACGGCGGGAGCGTCCAGCAGTGGTGGCACGACGCGAAGAAGCAGGCGCACATCGCCGTGCACGACCTCCGGCTCCGCGGCTGGGAACCGAAGCCCGGGACTTGGGCGGAGCTCTTCCCCGACACCCCGGAGCCCCGCCCGTTCCAGGCGGCTGCCATGAACGCCGCGCCGGAGGCAGGGCCGGCCCTGGTCATCGTCGAGGCCGGCACCGGGGCGGGCAAGACCTCCCTGGCCCTCTGGTACGCCCACCACCTCGCCCGCACCAACGGCTACCACGGCTTCTACACGGCGATGCCCACCCGGGCCGCCACCGATCAGGCCGCTGTGGAGCACATCGGGTTCCTCGGCCGGGCCTTCGGTCGGCCCGGCGACGCCAACCTCGCCATCGTCCACGGGGCGGCCGAGGCGACGGACACCGCGCACCGGCTCCTCGACGCGGGCGAGGACGCCCGGCCGGACGACCTCACCGACCTCATTCCCTTCGTCGAATCCACCATCTGCGGCCGCCACGACCGGGACGCGACCACCAGCGTGGTCCTCGACCCCTGGTACCTTCGCCGCTGCCTCGGCCTGCTCTCCACCTTCGGCGTCGGCACTGTCGATCAGGTCGCCCTCGCCTCGCAGCGTTCTGCGCACTGGTTCCTGCGCCTCTTCGGCCTCGCCAACAAGACCGTCGTCATCGACGAGGCCCACGCCTACCAGCTGTTCCAGGAACGGTTGTTGGGTGCTGCCGTCGCCTGGCTCGCCGATGCGGGAGCGTCCGTCGTGGTCCTCTCGGCGACCCTCCCGGCCGCCACCCGCGAGGCGCTGGTCGCCGCGTGGTGCCGCGGCCATCGCACCGCCGTAGGAGACGCCGCAGTACGGGGCACTGCCACCCGGCCCGCCGCTGCGAAGGGCCCGGTCACCGTCGTCGACCGGCACGGCCGCATCACCCGCGCGGCCCCCGACGAACCGTCGGCCGAACTCCACACCCGGCTCGACCTGTTGCCCGATCCGGGCTCGGCGGCGCTCGCCGACCGCCTCCTCCGGGAGGCCTCCGCCGGGGGCGTCACCACCGTCATCCGCAACCGGGTCGGCGCCGCCCACGACCTCTACATCCACCTCCTCGATCAGGCCGGGAGCCACGGCTGGCGCCGTGACGAGATCCTGCTCCTGCACGGCAGGCTCGCGCCCCGTGACCGGCTGCCCCGGGAGGCCGGGATCCGTGCGCTGATCGGCCCGGGGGAGGACCGGCGGGCGCCCAACCCCCGGCGCCCGCATCGGCTGCTCGTCGTCTCCACCCAGGTGATCGAACAGTCGCTGGACCTCGACAGCGACCGCCTCTACACCGACCTAGCCCCCGTCGACCTGCTCATCCAGCGGCGCGGACGCCTCCACCGGCACGCCGTCAACGACGGTGCCGGTACCCGCCCGCCCGGCTTTCGGACCCCCCGGATGACCGTCCTGTGGCAGCCGGACCGGGCGCACCTGCCGCTCGTCCAGCCGCCGACCGGCCGCACCGTGGGCAACCGCGACGCCCTCGTGTACGCGCCCTACGCGCTCGCCGCGACCTACCACCAGCTCGCGGAGCGCACCGTTTCGGCGGCCTGTCCGGACTGTGAGGACGCCCGGCGGGCCGGCCCGGCCGCGCGCATCGCCTGCCTGTCCACCCCCCGTGACACCGTGGGCCTGATCGAATCCGTCTACGCGCCGGGCCGCTTCCCCGAGACCCCGATGGGGGCTCTGCTGGCCACGACCTGGGAGAGCTGGAGCGCCGATCTCGCGAGGCACGCGAACGCGGCCAAGGCCTACGCCCTGGAGCCCTACCACCCCGGCGACGGCACTCCCGGTGACATCCACCTCCTGGAGAGCGGGGGTGCGAACGGCCGTGGCGCCGACGGCACTCCGGGCCTGGCGGCGCGGTCACGCCTCGCCGAGCGGTCCGTCGAGGCGATCCTGCTGTTCCACCACCCCTCGGAGGGCGAGCACCCCAGCGGGCACTACAGCTACGACCCGCAGGGCCGGATCAGGGCGGACCTCAAGCAGTATGGCCTCCGGGGAGCGGACCGTGCCGCCCGGCGGGCGCAACAGCAGAACCTGCTTCTCAACACGGTCTCTGTGCAGGCCAGTTGGTTTGCCCACCTGCCGCCCGTCGAGTACTGGGAGAACCCGGGTATCGGGGTCCTCCGGCACCGGCGCGTCATCGTCCTGAAGCCGGACGGCACCGGCCCGGAGGGGGGCGCACTCCAGTGGCTCCGCTACGACTCGGCCCGGGGTTTGCACCTGGCGTTCCGGCGGTGAGGCGGTACTCTGCCCATCCTTGCTCCCGGTGTCAGCGGGGATGGGCCTGATGTTCCGAGCTCTCTGAATCCATGTTCCCCGCGCCGGCGGGGGAGGGGCGGCGCGCGGCGGGGTTGGCGGTGTGCCCGGTCGCCCACGAACCGCGCGGGCGGTAGCGTCACCCTTGGTCGCCAGGGCGTTACGGTGTGCGCCCGGTGGAGGGTGCCGGCCGGGCCCTGGGGCAGGCCCGCCGTCCCTTCCGTCGACCCGACAGGAGTCGCCCCCATGGCCGTCCCCACCGACTTCGACCAGCACGCCACCGGCTACAGCCTCCCGCACGCGTACTGGCTGGCCAAGGCCGCCGAACTCGCCTACCAGGACGAGGCCGCGATCGAGGAGCAGGCCCGCGCCTGGGGCTTCGACACCGTGCGCCACCACCAGACGCGCTTCACCCCGCCGTTCCCGCTGCAGGACACCCAGGCCTACACCATGGCCGGCGACAACATGATCGTCACCGCGTTCCGCGGCACCGAGCCCGCGCAGATCCGCGACTGGCTCTCCGACTCCACCACCCCGCCCTGGCCGGGCCCCGCCCGGACGGGCTACGTCCACTACGGCTTCGCCGAGGCCCTCGAATCCGTCTACCCGGACGTCGCCAAGGCCGTCTCCGACCTGCGGACCGGCGACCAGACCGTGTGGTTCACCGGCCACAGCCTCGGCGGCGCCCTCGCCATGCTCGCCGCCGCCCGGCTCGACCTGGAGGAGCCGAGCCTGGCGGCCGACGGCGTCTACACCTACGGCCAGCCCCGGACCTGCGACCGGCTGCTCGCCGCCGCGTACGACAAGGGCCTGCGCGGGCGCACCTACCGCTTCGTGCACGGCAACGACATCGTCCCCGAGCTGCCCCCGGAGCCCGCCTTCACCCACGTCGAGGCGCTGCGCCACATCGACTCCGCGGGCCGCGTCCAGGAGAAGGTCCCGCTGGTCTCCGCGCTGACCGACCGGGCCAAGGGCCTGGGCGCCGCGGCGTTCTCCCCGGACGGCGAGGGCATCCGCGACCACCTGATGCGCAGTTACCTCGCCGCGCTGGAGAAGGCCCTGGCCTGACCGGCGCGGGCTGGGGGGCTTGCGCCGGGGCGGGGGCGCACGGGACGGGCGCGGGCCCGGTGATCTTGGACGGATAGGCTGCCGTGAACTCAGGTCCTCGCGGTGAGGACGGAACTGATGAGGATCGGTGGTGTACGGACATGATGGGACCGGCGCATTCGCTGTCGGGTGCGGCCGCTTGGCTGGGGGTGGGCGCGGCGGCGGCCGGGATGGGGGAGCCGATGCCCTGGCCGGTCCTGCTCGCGGGGGCGCTGATCTGTGCGGGCGCGGCCCTGGCGCCGGACCTGGACCACAAGGCGGCGACGATATCCAGGGCGTTCGGGCCGGTGTCCCGGGCGCTCTGCGAGGTGATCGACAACCTCTCGTACGCGGTGTACAAGGCCACCCGCGGCAAGGGCGACCCGCGGCGCTCGGGCGGCCACCGGACGCTGACGCACACCTGGCTCTGGGCGGTGCTGTGCGGGGCGGGCGCGGCGGCGGTGGCCGTGTACGGCGGCCGCTGGGGCGTGCTGGTGGTGCTGTTCGTGCACATGGTGCTGGCGATCGAGGGACTGCTGTGGCGGCACGCCCGGGTCTCCAGCGACGTCCTGGTGTGGCTGCTGGGGGCGACCAGCGCGTGGATGCTCGCGGAGGTCCTCGACAAGCCCGGCAACGGCTCGCAGTGGCTGTTCGAGGAGCCCGGGCAGCAGTACCTCTGGATCGGCCTGCCGATCGCGCTCGGCGCGCTGGTGCACTGCCTGGGCGACGCGCTGACCGTCTCGGGCTGCCCGGTGCTGTGGCCGATCCCGATCGGGCGCCGGCGCTGGTACCCGATCGGGCCGCCGAAGGGCATGCGGTTCCGGGCCGGCAGCTGGGTGGAGATCAAGGTGCTGACCCCGGTGTTCATGGGGGTCGGCGGGGTGTGCGGGGCGGGGGCGCTCGGCTTCTTCGGCAACGGCTGAGGTCGATGGCCGGGGTCGACTGCCGAGGTCAACGGCTGGTGTCAACGGCTGAGGTCGGAGGTCGTCCGGCCGGGTGAGAGTCGGGGTGCCCTCGGCTGGGTAGGCATGGCCGGTGCGGGAGGCTGGGCCTCCGGCGCCGGGGGCGTGTCCGGTACTTCTCGCAGCCGTGGGAGCGTGACAGATGACGTCCGTACCGGGTGAGGTGGCGATCGTCACCGGTGCCGCGAGCGGGATCGGCCGGGCGGCGGCGCTGCGGCTGGCCCGGGCGGGCTGGGCGGTCGCGGCGGTCGACGTCGACGCGGCCGGTCTGGACGCGTTGGTGGAGCAGGCCCCGGGGGTGCGCCCGTGCGTCTGCGACGTCACGGACTACGCGGCGGTCTCCGCCGTGGTCCGTGACGTCGGCCGCGAACTTGGCCCGCCCCGCCGCCTGGTGCACTGCGCGGCCGTCGGCGTGATGGGTCGGCTGCTCGATCGGGACCCGGCGGACACCCTGCGCCTGACGGACGTCGTGTACGGCGGCACGCTCCGTACGGTCCGGGCGGTGGTGCCGGTGATGGCGGCGCGGGGCGGGGGTCAGGTCGTGCTCTTCGGGTCCATCGCCGGCTGGGTCCCGGCGCCGATGGGCGGGGCGTACGGTGCGGCCAAGGCGGCGGTCCACTTCCTCGCCGAGACCGTCGCGGCCGAGCACCGGAAGGACCGGATCCAGGTCGTGTGCGTCTGCCCGCCCGCGGTGGAGACGCCGATGCTGGCGCGCCTTCGGACGGATACCCCCGAACTGATCGGTCAGCGCCGGGGGTTGAGCCCGGAGGAGGTGCTGGACTCGATGGACCGCGCCCTCGCGCGGGGGCGACTGTGGGCCTTCCCCGGGCGTGGCACCCACGCGATCTGGACCGCCCGGCGGCTGGCGCCCCGCGTGGTCAGCGGCATCCTGGGCCGGGTCCTGGTCGGGAAGTAGCCGGGGCGCCGGTCAGGGGGTGACCGGGTAGCGGCCGCTCAGCGGGCCGCGAGCAGGCCGTCCACCAGGGCGTCGAGGCCGTCCCGGTAGGTGTCCTGGGCGGTGAGCGGCGCCCAGCGGTCCGCGAGCCCGGCCAGGCGGGGGAGTTGCTCCGGGTCGAGGTCGGCGAAGACCTGCTGACGGTGGGTCGGGCGGTCGTCGGCGGGCCGGCGGCGGGCCGTCGACGTGCGGACCATGATCTCGCCGGCCGTGTAGTACCAGATGGCGCGGTAGCCCTGGACGGCCCGTTCCGGCGACAGGCCGCAGGCCACCAGGCCGTCGACGATCTGCTCAACGAACCAGAGCGAGTGGGCGGACATCAGGCTGTCCCCGGTCAGCACCTCCACGATCCACGGGCAGGCGGCGAGTGCCTCGTGGATGGCGGCCGCCGCGGCGACGACCCGTGCGCGCGGCTCGGCCGGGAGCGCCGTCGGTCGCAGTGTCCGCGCGGCGTAGTCGTCCAGCAGCAGGACGAGCAGCTCCTCCTTGTCGCGGACGTGGTGGTAGAGCGCCATCGGTGTGCTGCCGACCTCGGCGGCCAGGCGGCGCATGGTCAGCCGCTCGACGCCCTCCTCGTCCACGATCCGGCGGGCCGCCGTGACGACCTCCTCCCGGGAGATCCGGGGAGGCCGACCGGTGGCCTTGCGCCGCGCGGCGGGCTGCGCCGCGGCGGGCCGCGCTCCGGCCGACTGGGGGGTGGCGGACGGCGGGGTGGAGGGCTGCTGCATGCCCCCATCATCACCCGGGACTCGACAGTGGGGATCGCCCGGGGTTACTTTCTATACATGTACAAAAACTCACGAGGGCGCCCCGGCCGGGTGCTGGCGGCGGTGGCCGTCGCCCAGTTCGTCTTCGCCCTGGACATGTCGGTGGTCAACGTCGCCCTGCCCGCGATCCGGACCGACCTGGGATTCGCCCCGCTCGACCTCTCCTGGGTCGTGCACGTCTACGCGCTCACCTTCGGCGGGCTCCTGCTGCTCGGCGGCCGCGCGAGCGACCTGTACGGACGGCGCCGGCTGCTCCTGCTCGGCCTGGCCGTCTTCGGCCTCTGCTCGCTCGGCGGCGGGCTGGCCCAGGAGCCCTGGCAGCTGGTCGCCGCCCGCGCCGGGCAGGGTGTGGGCGCCGCGGCGGCCGCCCCGGCCGCGCTCGCGATGCTCACCACCACGTTCACCGAAGGGCCCGGGCGGGTGCGCGCGCTCGGCGTGTGGAGCGCGACGAACGCCGCCGGCGGAGCCCTGGGGGTGCTGGCGGGCGGGCTGCTGACCGAGTACGCGAGCTGGCGCTGGGTCATGCTGGTCAACCTGCCCGTCGTGGCGACGGCGCTCGCCCTGCTGCCCGCCGAGGCGCGGCCCGCGCGGTCCGTACGGCCGGTGAGGCGGGAGCGGCCGGACGTGCTCGGCGCCGTCCTCGCGACCGCCGGCATCGGGCTGCTGGTGTTCGGCGTGGTCCGCACCGACGTCCGGGGGTGGGGCTCCCCGGCCACCCTGGGGACGCTCGCCGCCGCCGGCGCCCTGCTGGCCGCCTTCGCTGTCACCGAGGCCAGGACCGCCGCGCCGCTGCTCCGCCTCGGCCTGCTGCGCAGCCGCTGGGTGGCCGGTGCCAACGTGCTGGTGTTCCTGGCCGCCGCCGGGCAGTTCACCGCCTTCTACTTCGTCTCGCTCTACCTCCAGCAGGTCCTGGGCCTGGGCGCCGCCGCCACCGGCCTCGCCTTCCTGCCCTTCTCGGCCGGACTGGTCGCGGGCACCGTGTTCGCCACGCGCGTCGTCGCGCGCCGCACTCCGCGGGCCGCCCTGGTGCCCGGGGCCGTGCTGGCCGCCGTAGGCCTGGCCTGGTTCGCGCTGATCAGCCCGGACGGCGGCTTCCTCACCGACGTCCTCGGCCCGTCGCTGGTCACCAGCATCGGCACCGGACTGGTCCTGGCCCCGGTCGCCGCCGCCGGGACCACCGGTGTGGCCGCCCGCGAGGCCGGAATGGCCTCCGGCCTGCTCAACAGCTCGCGCCAGCTCGGCGGCTGCGTCGGCCTGGCGGCCCTGGCCACCGTCGCCGCGCACCGCACCGGCGGCGCCACCGACCCCGTCGCCCTCAACGACGGCTACGCCACCGGACTGGCCGTCACCGCCGGGCTCTTCGTCCTCGCCGCGGTGGTGGCGGTCGCCGTGCTGCCCCGGCGGCGGCCGGAGGCGCCGGGCCTCCCCGACCCGCTCACCCCCGTAGCGGAGGGCCCGGCAGAAAGCTCCGCGCGGAACCGCGCGGAGAACCGACTGGAAGGAACCCGCTCATGACGACCACGCCGATCGAGGCCGTGGACCTGTTCGCCTCGGCCCTGCACATCCACCCCGACGGCGACGTCCGGGCCACCGGGCGGCGGATGACCGGCGGCGACGCCGGGGCCTGGCAGATCGCGACCTTCCACGTGGAGAGCGACACCGAGGTCCACGCCGACCACTGGGAGATGCACCCCGAGGCCGAGGAGGCGGTCTGCTGCCTGGCCGGCGGCGTCCGGCTCTTCCTCCGCCCGGTCGAGCCAGGTGAGCCCGGCGAGGCCGGCGAGGCCGAGTCGGTGGTACGGCTGACGGCGGGCACCGCCGCGATCGTGCCCCGGGGCCGCTGGCACCGGTTGGAACTCGACGCCCCCAGCGACCTGATGTCGATCACCCTCCGGACGGGTACCCGGCTGGAGCCGCGCACCGAGGCCGGCTGACCGGCGAGGGCCGTGGCGGGGTGGTCCGGCACGCGCCGGACCACCCTGGCGTGTCCGCCAACACCCCTTGTCGACAAGGGGATTGACGTCAGGCCGAGGGTGTGGCGGAGCCGGCGATCCGGGCCAGCAGGGCGGCGAGCTCCCCGGGCATGGACAGGAACGGGGAGTGGCTGCTGGGCAGCCGGTGGACGGTGTCGGCGCGGGCGGCGAGCCGGTGCTGCTGGGACAGGTCGAGGGCCTGGTCCTGGTCGCAGACGACGTAGCTGGAGGGCACTGTGCGCCAGCCCGCCGTGGTCACCGGCTCGGTGAAGGACCGGACGCTCTGCGGGCTCAGTCGGGCCACCGCGCGGTCGGCGACGTCGGCGGGCACGTCGGCGTAGTACTCCTGGCGGGCGTGGGCGACGTCCGGCGGGGTGTGGCCCGTGTCGTCCTCCGGTGAGGGAATCCCCAGGAAGGAGAACGTGCTCTCGCCCACGTCCAGTTGGAAGGCGGAGACGTACACCGCCCGCACCACGTTGGCGGCGCCCGCGACGGCCTCGGTGGCGGGGGCGCCGCCGTAGGAGTGGGCGACCGTCACCACCGGGCCGTCGATCCGCCGCAGGTGGTCGCGGATCACGGCGGCGTCCTCCAGCAGGCCCGCCGACCGGGTGCCCTCGGGGTGGGCGGCGGAGCTCGGCAGGTCCACGGCGTGGGAGCGCCAGCCGTCGGCGGCGAGGGCGGCGCGCAGGGGGTCCCAGCACCAGGCGCCGTGCCAGGCGCCGTGGACCAGCAGGAAGGTGGGGCGGTCGGGGGCGGCGGTCACAGGCGGGTCCTCCGTCGTACGGGGCGCGGGCGGTGGGCCCGTCCGAGTATCCGTGGTGAACGTGACGGCGGTGTGACGCCGGGCGTGTCGCCGTTGCACCCGGGCCGGCCGTCAGCGGCCTCCGGTGGCGACGGCGGCGGCCGCCGGAGTCCCGGTGAGGCCGTGACGCTCCGCCAGCACACCCGCCTGGAAGCGGCTGTCCGCGCCCAGGGAGCTGTAGAGACCGGCGATGTGCCGTCGGCAGTTGCGCAGCGAGAGCCCGAGCCGGCGGGCGATGACCTCGTCCTTCAGGCCGTCGGCGAGCAGCCGCAGGATCGTCGTCCGGAGCTCGTCCGAGACGGCGCGGGCGGCGGCCGGGCCGCTGCGGAAGGCCTCGCCCTGGTGCCAGAGCGTCTCGAAGGAGTCGGCCAGGTGGGCCACCACCGACGGCTGGTCCACCAGGACGAGCCCGTCGGTCCGTCCCCGCTCCGGCAGGAAGGCGCTCTCCCGGTCGACGACCAGCAGCGGGCCGCAGCTCTCCCCGGTGGTCCGCACCTCGGCGCCGGCCCGTTCCGCGGCCCGGGCCTGGCGCTGGGTGGGCAGGTGGAAGCGCGCGGGGTGCTGGTGGACGATCCGGACCCGCAGCGCGGGGTCGGTGCGCGGCAGTTCGGCCACGACCAGGTCGGCCAGCGCCGCCGCCGTCGGGTCGCCGCCGGGGCAGCAGAGGACGACCTCCCGGCGGGCCCGCAGCAGCCGGTCGCCGACGATCGCGTGTACGGCGCCGTGGCCCGGCGGCACCTCCTCCGGCCGTACGGCGGGTGCGCCGGTCTCCGGCCGCCCGTGGACCGCCTGCGCGGCCGTCCACGACGGCTCGGCCCGCCACGACTGCCCGGGCACGGGCCGGACCGGTGCGGGCCGGTCCCGGCGGACGGCCCAGGCGTAGAAGGCGACGGTGCCGTCGCCCGGCCCGGCGGCGGGGGTGGTGGGGGCCGGGACGGAGCCCAGTGGGGCTCCTGGTGCGTGTGGGGTGAACGCGATGTGGACGGTTCCACGTTCTCTCATGACAGCCCTCTTGACAGCTGGTGGCGGCCGACGGTCGACGGTCGCGTCCGGCGGTCGGTCGGCCCCGGAAGCGGTTGTTCGATCGTCGTCAACGTTCGCGGCGGCCGCCAGGGGGCGAGGGGGCCAGGAAGTTGTTGGCCGACTGAGGAGGGGTGGATGAATCCGGTGAAAACGGACGCGGTCCGGTCGTCGGGGCGGGAGGCCCTGCTCGATCGCGAGACGCGGCTGGTCTACGAGTGGGCGGTGCGGCACCGGCGGGTCGAGCCCGCCGACCTGGCGCGGATCTCCGCCGACCTCGGGCTCGGCGAGGCGCGCTGCCGGGCGGCCGTCGACCGGCTGGCGGCGCTGTGCCTGCTGGTGCGGCGGCCGGGAGCCGGGCCGGGCTGCTTCGCGGCAGTCGGCCCGGAGGCGGCCGCCGCGCGGCTGACCGGACGGGAGGAGGCGCGGCTGCGCATCGCGGAGGCCGAGCTGGGCCGCCGTCAGGCCGCGCTGGCCGGGCTGCGCGCCGAGGTGGCCTCGCTGGAGCCGGTGTACCGGGCGCAGGGCGGCGGCGTGGACGGCTCGGTCCGCCTGCTGGAGGACGCCCACGCGGCCGGTTCGGCGCTCGGCTCCGTGGTGGGCGCCGCCAAGGAGGAGGTGCTGACCGTCCAGCCGGGCGGCGGGCACCCGCAGGCGGACCTGACGGAGGCGCTGCCCCGGGACCTGGCCGCGCTGGGGCGGGGCGTCCGGCTGCGGAGCCTGTACCAGCACCCGGCCCGGTTCGACCCGCCCACCCGTTCCTACGCGGAGCTGGTCATCGCCGCGGGGGCGGAGGTCCGGACCCGCGCCGAGGTACCGGCCCGGCTGGTCGTGGTGGACCGGACCACGGCCTTCGTGCCGGCCCGGCTCGCCACCGGAGCGGCGCTGCTGGTCCGGGAGCCGTCCCTGGTGGCGTACTTCGTCGGGCTCTTCGAGCACGAGTGGAGCCAGGCGGTCCCGTACGACACCGCGCCGAGGGCCGCCCGTACGGTGTCCCGCGAGGTCGAGGACGTGATCGCGGTGCTGCTCGCCGCCGGGGAGAAGGACGACACGATCGCCCGGCGGCTGGGCATGTCGACCCGCACCTGCCGGCGCCACATCGCCGAGCTGCTGGCGCGTCTGGGTGCGCAGAGCCGGTTCCAGGCCGGGGCGTTGGCCGAGCGGGCCGGGCTCACCGTCCCGGCGGACGCCACCGGGCCCTGCTGAGGCCGGCCCCAACCCGGCGGGCACGGCCGACGAGGGCCCGGGTACGACGGACGGAGGCCCGCCGGGTGGTCCCGGCGGGCCTCCGTGTCGTCGGTCGGAGGATTACTCCGCAGCCTCGACCGGGGCGCCGAACGGCAGGTGCAGGTCGGTGCTCCAGTGGCTGAACGGGACGGCCGCGTCGTCCTGGGCGGCCTCGAGCGCCTGGAGGGAGAGGATCGTCGACATCAGAGACCGGCCTCCTCGGCGACGGGCGCCTCGGCGCGGAAGTGGGCGAAGCTGCTCCAGTGGCTGTTGGGCTCGACGGCACCGGTGCCGGTCTCGCTCTGGAGCCCCTGGAGGGCCAGGATCTGGGTCATGGTCGTTCCTTTCCGTGGTGGTGCCGGCCACCGGATGGTGGCCGTGGTGGTCCCCCGGGTCCCAGGGGCCTCGAAGCCTCAGGGCCGCGAAGCCTCAGGGCCGGGGAAGTCGGTGATGCCGGGCAGCGGCACCGGGCCGAGGACGGCCTCGTGCAGCGCGACCAGGACTCCGGCGGCGCCGGTGGCCAGGTCCGCCGACAGGCGCATTGAGCGCCGCCCCGGGAAGGCGAGGTGGCCGCGATGGTTCATCACGTGCCACTCCAGCAGCCGCAGGTGGCGGTCGGCCTCGGCCCCGCGTCCGCCGCGCAGCAGGTGCAGTACCAGGCCGGCCCGGCCCTCGAACAGGCCGGCCGCCGCGATCAGGTCGGGGAGGCAGGCGCGGTCGGCGGCGGCGGTCGCCTGGGCGAACCGGCCGGGCAGCCGGCCCGCGCCGTCGGGTCGGTCCGCCCCGCTGTGCCGCGCCAGCTCGGAGATCAGCCGGGCGGTGCCGACGCCGCCCGCGGCCAGGTACGGGAGCTTGCGGCGGTGGCGGTCCTCGACCAGGAAGAGCATCCCGTCGGTGACGTCCGCCTCGTCCAGTTCGCGGCCGAGCGCCGTCTCGGCCGCCGTCAGCCAGCGCCGCTCGCCGGTGTGCCCGTACAGCCGCAGGAACAGTGCGGCCTGCCCGCTCCAGCCGTCCAGCAGGCCGCGCAGCCGGGGTGCGGGTTCGTCCCGGGCCAGCCCGTGGCCGAGAGCCAGGGCCCGGTCGGCGAGCCGCTCGCGGCCGAGCACGTCGGCCAGGTCGAGCAGGCCGAGCGCGATGCCGGCCCGTCCGGAGCCGAGACCCGGATCGGCCGGGGCCTCGGTGGCGAGCAGCCGCTCGACCAGCGTGTCGGCCTCCCGGGTCGCCCCGAGCCGGGCCAGCGTCCAGGCGATGCCGGTCAGCCCGTCGTACAGGCCGGGCGGCAGGTCGGCCGCGGCGTCCGCGCGGGCCACCAGCCAGTCGGTGTGCTCGGGCGGGGCGGGGCGGCCGCAGGCCCGGAGCGCGTACAGGACGCCGGCCGCGCCGTAGGACAGTCCCAGGCCGCCGTGGCCCGGGCCGAACTGTTCGACGTCGCCGGGGAAGAGGCGGTCCGTCCGGTCCGGGGTGGCCATCGCCAGGATGCCCGCGGCCAGCGAGTCCAGCACCGGGCGCCAGGCCGCGGTGTCCGCCGAGGGCTCCTGGGGCCAGGCCGGACGAGCCGGCCCCGCGGCGCCGTCGGCGGCACCCGGAGCGCGTTCGGTGGCGCCCGCCGGCAGCTTCCCGCCGGCCGCCCGGTGCAGCGCCTCGGCCACCCCGGCCCCGAACCCGGCGGGCACGGGGTAGCGGCGGGAGATCTCCCGGCCGGCCAGCTCGGCCTTGCCCGAGTCCAGCCCGAGCTGGATGTTCAGCGGGAGGAAGAGGTAGAGCCGCAGCGCGGCCAGCGCGTACGCGTCCACGGCGGTTCCGCGCCGGGCCTTCGGCGAGACGAAGCCGGGCGCGCCCAGCGGGGGAGCGGCGGGGTCGTCGGCGGGGAAGGCGATCTCGAAGTCGACCAGCGCGCAGCGCCCGTCCGGCCGGACCATCACGTTGTTGGGGTGCAGGTCGCCGAAGACCAGCCCGCGCTCGTGCAGCGCCGCCAGCATGCCGCCGACCTGGTCGAGCACGTCGAGCGCCCAGTCGGTGTACGCGGCCAGCTCGGCCTCGTCCGGGTCGGGGTGGGTGAGCGGGCAGGTCCGGGTGAAGACGTCCTCCAGCCGCTCGCCCTCGATGTACTCCTCGACCAGGTAGTGGTGCTCCCAGACCTGCCGGTACTCGTACAGGGCGGGCACGAAGTCTACCCCGGCCAGCGCCTCCAGCACCCGGCGCTCGCTCAGCAGCCGCTGCACCGCGTCCCGGCCGGCGTAGTCGAGCCCGGCGTGCGGGCGGGCCTCGCGCAGCACCACCTGTCGGCCGTCGCGCCGGTCGGTGGCCTGGTAGATCCCGCCGCCGTTGGAGAAGTGCAGCGCCTTGACGACCTCGAACGGGAAGTCGGCCGGGGCCTCGGCCTCACGCGCGGCGTCGGCGGCGAGCTGGGCGGAGACGAGGTCCGGCACCGGTGCCCAGTCCGGCACGGTGAAGACGGTGCCCCGGGTGTCGGGCACCAGTGCGCCGTCCGGGCCGCGCATCGCCGGGACGCGCCGGCCCCGCTCGTCGGTGCAGTGGCGTTCGACGAAGGAGCCGTAGCGCAGGTAGAGCGGGCCCTCCCGGTAGCGCAGGTCGCTCAGGACGTAGGGGCCGGGGACGCCCTTCAGCAGGGTGGACAGGTCGTCCAGCACCCGGGCCAGCCGGGTGTCGTCCTCCGGGTAGAGCGTGATCAGCTTGCCGCTGGCGCGGCGGTCGGCGTACTTGCTGTTCAGGGCGAGCACGGTGGCCCGGCCGCGCAGGAACTTCCAGGTCAGCCCGTGCTCCAGGCAGTACGCCAGGACCTGGTCGACGACCTGCTCCGCCTCGTCCGGGGTGGCCGAGACGTGCACCTTCCAGCCCTGCTCGGGGAGTCGGGCGTGCGGCGGCCGCAGGCTGATCCAGGGGCCGTGCTCGTGGCGCTCCCAGCCCGGCGGCAGCGGGGCGGTGGCGGCGGCGAACCGGTCGTCGGCGTGCTCGGCGCGGGCGGGGTCGTCGTAGAACAGCGGGTCGGCGAAGCAGTGGCGCTCGTAGCGGTCGTCCATGGTGCCCGCCTCAGCCCGCGGTCCGCGGCCGGCACCCGGACGCGCCCGCTCCGGTGGCCGGCCGGCCGTCGGATGTCGTCGTCATGGGAGCCCCCCGGGTGCAGTCGATCCCGCTGGTTGCGGGCTGCTTCCGACCCTGCCAGCCGGGGTGGGCGGGGTCGACGGGTCCGACCCGCCACCTTCGTGCCTGGCAGTTTGCGGGCGGGTCCTGGAGGCGGCGGCTGTCCGCCCTCGCTCAGCGGTGTCCGCCGACGCCGGTGGCGGCGGCCGCGACCGGTGTGCGGTCGGGCTCCGGGCGCTGTTCGGTGTGCTGTTCGGTGCGCGGCTCGGGGGCGAGGTAGCGGCTGCGGACGGCGGCGACGATCTCGGCGCTCGCCCGCCCGTCGCCGTAGGGCGAGGGGAGCTGCGCCAGTCGTTCGCCGACGGCCTCGTCGGCGAGCAACTCCCGCAGGGCGCGGGCGAGTTCGTGGCCCGGGCGGGCGAGTCGGGCGAAGCCGGCCCGGACGGCCTCGGGACGCTCGGTGGAGTTGCGCACCACCACGAGCGGGCGCTTGAGCACCGTGCACTCCTCCTGGACCCCGCCGGAGTCCGACACCAGCAGCCGGCAGTGCCGGGCCAGGGCGAGGAACCCGGCGTGGTCCAGCGGTTCGATCCGGCGCAGCCGTGCGACCGGGCCGCGCAGGCCGAAGGCCTCGACGGCGGCCCTGGTCCGGGGGTGCAGCGGCAGCAGGACCGGCAGGTCCAGGGCGGCGAGCTGGTCGAGGATCTGGGCGAGCCGCGCGGCGTCGTCGGTGTTCTTGGGGCGGTGGATGGTGGCGAGCACGTAGCCGCCGGGGGTGACGGCGGCGGCGGTGTTGGTGTCGCCCTGGACGAGGACGGCGGCCGGCGGGCGGGCCGCGAGGTGGTCGCTCAACGCGCTGACCATCCGGCCTATTTGGCGTCCGCGCGGTTCGCCGCCGACGCCCTTCAGCAGGTGGTGCGGGCGGGGGAGGCCGTACTGGGCGAAGAACGTGGTGGTGAGGGCCGGGTCCCAGTGCTGGCCGCTCCAGACGATGCGGGCCCGCGGGCCGAGGAGGCGGGCCACTCCGGCGCGCCGTCGCCCGAGTCGACGTACCCGTCCGGCGGCACCCGGACCCTGGTCGGCCTCACCGTCGGGCCGGTCGCCACCACCTCCGTGCTCACCGCGAACACCGCCGGGAACCCGGTCGACGGCACCGCCTCGGCCTCCGCGACGGTCGACAAGCTCGGGCTCGACCTCGGTGTCGCCTCGGTCTCCCTGACCGGCGTCGACTCGACCTGCGCCGCCACCCCCGCCGGGGCCACCGGCAGCGGCCTGATCGCGGGCGGGTCGATCAGCGTGGCCGGCATCCCGACCAACCTCCAGGCCAACGCCCCCGCCAACACCAGGGTCAGCATCCCGCTGGTCGGTTCGATCGTCCTCAACGAGCAGACCACCGACGCCAACGGCGTCCTCACCGTCAACGCCGTCCACCTCACCCTGCTGCCGTCGCTGAACGGCGCCAACCTGGTCATCGGTCACGCCCGGTGCGGGGGCGCCGAGCCCGCCGCCGCCGTGCCGATGATCAACCCGTCCGTCGCGGGGATGAGCGGCGGGGCGGTGCTCGCCGGCGTCCTGGCCACCGTCTACGTCCGCCGCCGCAACGCCCGGTCCGCCGCGTCGGCCGTCTGACGGGAGGCAGGGCGGCCGGCCCGGAGCAGGGGCCGGCCGCCCGCCGCCCGCCGCGGTCAACCCGGCTTCCGGTACCTCGCCCTGACGTGTGAGGCGCCGCCGCCGGGTGACGGGGAGGCCCGTCCCACCACCACCGGACCGCCCCGGCCGGTCCGCCCCGGCCCTTCCGTACCCGGCACCGCGGGGTGCCCGCGGCCGGAGCCGTCGGACCCGGTCCGACCGCTCGCCTACCCTACGAACCGACCGGCCGTACC
Organism: Kitasatospora sp. SC0581; assembly: GCF_048159585.1. Classification (NCBI taxonomy): domain Bacteria; kingdom Bacillati; phylum Actinomycetota; class Actinomycetes; order Kitasatosporales; family Streptomycetaceae; genus Kitasatospora; species Kitasatospora sp. SC0581. The sequence continues at coordinate 22,310 of NZ_JBLRWA010000026.1, forward strand.
GGCCGTGGCCGCTCTAGGAGGAGTCCCGTGTCGTCCTGCGACCCCAAGTACGCTCCCGTCGGCGATGTGAGCGCGGCGCTCATGGTGATCGACTCCCGGCTCAAGTCCATCTACGACGGCAAGTCCGGGACGGACCCCGAGCACCAGCGGCTGGTCGACCAGCTCACCGCGTCCTTCGGCCCCGGCGAGGCCGAGGCGCTGGTGGGAGGCGCCTGCACGCTCGTCTACATGTACATGAACTGGCTGCGCACGGCCTTCGAGAAGCAGGAGGAGGACGTGATCGAGCACGCGGTCCCCAGCCTGGTGGCCACCATGCGGATGATGCCGAGGACCTTCAGCCCCGAGGTCATCCCCATCATGGCCGGCCTGCTCATCGCCGCCGGTACGGGCCTGAGCCCCAACCTCTGGCGCGCCCAGTACGGACCGTGGACGAAGGAGGAGATGAACCCGCTGGAGGCCATGGTGGTCCTGCTCGCGGAGTACATCAACCGGATCTCGGGCAACGGCGAGGACTTCGCCACCAGGCTGATCACCGACGTGCTGTCCCAGCTGGACTAGGAGCCCCGGCCCCGAACGCGCCAGTGGCGCCGCCCCGGGTGGGGCGGCGCCACTGGTGTCAGGCGGGGGTCCGAGCGGGCGTCAGCTGTGGCGGCCCGGTCGGCGGTAGGCGACGAAGCAGAGGACGCCGCCGCCGAGGAGGGCGATGGCTCCGAGCGCCGCGACCAGGGTGTCGGAGGAGGAGCCGCCGGTGTGCGGCAGCTCGCCGCTCTCCGACGCGCTCGGGGTGTGGGGGTGGGTGGGGGTCGCGGTGGCCGTCGTGCTCGGCGAGGACGTCGGTGACGGCGACGGGGACGGGGACGGGGAGTTGGACGGGGACGGCGACGGGCTCGGGCTCGGGCTCGGCGACGGGGAGGGGGACGGCGACGGGCTCGGCGAGGGCGAGGGCGAGGGCGACGGCGAGCTGGTCTGGAGGATCACGCCCAGGTCGAGGTCGAGGTCGCGCTGCCCGCCGCTGAGGGTGACGGTCTGGGTGATGCCGGTGGTCGGGTCGCCGTCCGAGTCCTTGCTCGGGTCGGTGCCGGCGTGCTGCTTGGTGACGGTGGCGCCCTTGGGCAGGGTGGTCAGGTCGAACTGCACCGCGTAGCTGCCGTCCGGCAGGTTGTCGAACAGGTAGTGCCCGGTGGCGTCCGTCACCGTGGTGACCGGCTTGCCGTCCTTGTCCCGTACGGGCTGCCCGTTGCCGTCCAGCAGGTGCACGGTGACCCCGGGGATGCCCTCGTCACCGGGCTTCTGGATCCCGGAGCCGTCCCGGTCGTGCCAGACGAAGTCGCCCAGCGCGTTGTTGGAGGGGGCGACGCGCTTGACCGCGACGCCGACCTTGGCGGGCTCGGCCGGCAGCAGCTGGCGGCCGGAGGCGTCGGTGGCGGTGTACGCGAAGCTGTTCCAGGCGTACTCGCCCTCCGGCGCGTCGTAGGAGGCGACCATCGGCCAGGTCAGGGTGAAGGACTCGCCGGAGGCCAGGGCGCCGGGGCGGCTGAGGCGGAACCAGGTGGCCGTTCCCGGCCCGGGGAAGGTGGTGCTCCAGACCGCGGCGCTGTTGCAGCCGGTGCGGTCGACCAGCAGCGGGTTCACGCAGGGGTTGGGGTCGGTGGCGTACTCGATCACCACGGTCGGGTCGTTGCTGGTGATCGGCTGGCTGAGCGACGGGGTCCAGGCGCTGCCGCGCGGGGCGTCCTGGGTGAGCACGTAGTTGTCGCCGGGGGTGGGGAGCTTGTCGTAGGCGAGGAAGTCGGTGACCGGGTCCGGGGAGTCGTTGCGGACGGTCATCCGCCAGGACGTCTGGCCGCCGGGGGTGGCGGTGCCGATGGTCATGTAGTCGGCGTCGAGGTCCCCCTTGACCTCCTTGTACGAGCGCAGCACCGCCGGCACGTCGACCTGGATCTGCGAGGAGGCGTGGCACATCAGCTCGGTGGTGTCGCCGTTGCCGTTGAGGTCGAGCACGTCGGGGGTGCTGCCGCTGTCGGAGCCGGAGTACATGCAGGCGACCGGGGCGGTGGGCTGGTCGACGGTGACGTAGACGTCGTTGGTCAGCGTGCCGGAGCGGATGCTGTCGGCGACCTGGACGTCGAAGAGCATCCGGTAGGCCATGGCGTCGTGCAGGTACGTCGAGTCGGGGGCGCCGGCCGGCCATTCCATCTTGACGAGCTGGCGCCCGTCCGGGCCCGGGGTCACGGTGATCGACGAGGGGGCCTTGGCGTCGGGGTAGTCGGGGTCGGGCCGGGCCGAGCCGTCGATGTAGACGACGCCGGCGGGCAGCAGGTCGTACAGGACGAGCGGGCGGTCCAGGTCGTGGGCGCTGCGGTTGTACGGGATGACCTGGAAGGTGGCCTTGCCGCCGGGGGCGGACAGCTCGCCGGCCACGGTGGTCTTGGCGGCGCCGAGGTTGGTGGCCTGGGTGATGGTGGTCCGGGCGCAGGCGTTGGTGTTGGCGGTGGTGGTGCCGTCGGTGGCGCTGGTGTCCACGCAGTTGGTCAGCGGCTCGGGGGCGGGGCGCCCGTCGTGGCCGGGGGTGGCGACCTGGGTGACCAGCTGCACTGCGTTGCCGGGGCTCCAGCCGGTGGGGATCGGGCCGTTCCAGGTGAGCTTGAGGCCGTCCAGCCACTGCCCGGCGGGGATGCCGAGCACGTCGTTGGCCGGGTCGCCCGCGCCCTGGGCGAAGGTGAGCCGCCGTGCGGTGGAGCCGTTGAACGGCGTGCCCGGGGTGAAGGTGTGCCAGGTGGGGTCGCCGTTGAGGCGGTACTGCAGGGTCAGTTGGATGCTGGTGGGGTTCCACGGCTCCAGCTGGAGGGACTGCGGGAAGATCCAGTTGTAGACGCCGTCGGTGCTGCCGGCCCCGGGGTCGGTGATGGTGAGGCTGGTGGCCGGGCCCGCGGTGTTGGTGGCGGACAGGCTGAAGGAGTTGAGGTCGCCGTTGGTGGTGGTGTCGCGCCAGACCTTGCTGGCGGTCACCACCACGCCGGTCACCGGGGGCTGGAACGTGTTGGTGGTGACGGACGAGGTGTCCAGCTGCCGTTCGGCCTCGGTGAGCGGCGCGCCGAGCAGGTCGACGGTGTTCTCGGAGGTGGTCCCGTCCGGGAAGGAGGCCGCCGGGTAGTTGACCACCAGGACGCCCGGGTTGCGGCAGCCGCCGCGCCCGTTGCCGGAGACGAACGGGCCGATGTCGTAGCCCCAGGTGTTCGGGCCGGGCGGCACCTGCGTCCAGCCCGGCGAGCGGCCGGTGTCCACCACCGCGCCGGGCGGCAGGGTGTCCAGCAGCCGGCTGCTGTCCAGGTCGACGTTGGGCACGTTGTCGGTGGCGCAGGGGGTGAACTGGTAGGTGACGGTGCGGTTGTCGCTGCTGGAGGTCTGGATGCCCTTGGTCACCGTGTACTGCGGCTGCACCTGGGCCGTGGTGTTCGCGGTGGCGGTCTGCGAGGTCTCGCCGGTGGCCGACATGGTGGCCGAGTTGGTCGAGGCGGCGCCGTTCGGGGTGGTGAAGTTCGGGTACTTCATCGTCACCGTGATGGTGGCGGTGGTGCCCGGACTGAGGTCCTTCAGCCTGATGTCCATCGTGCCGCCCGTCGCGCCCGCGGCGGGCACCGTGGAGGCGGCCACGTCGACGGAGGACGGGTCCGGCGTCCAGCCGAGGAACTGCATGTTCGACGGCAGGGTGTCGAGGATGTTCCCGCCCGTGCACTCGGTGATGGAGCAGGTGTAGCGCAGCGTGTAGGTGACGTTCTCCCCCGGGGAGACGGTCGCCTTGTCGACGCTCTTGGTGAAGGAGATCGCGGCCTGGGCCGGTGGGGCCAGCACGCTGCTGCTCAGCAGCGAGCCGGCCACCAGCGCCAGGACCGAGGCGATCCGCCCGGTCCGGAATGGAAGTCGCATAGCGGGCAGTCCAGCCGATCGCCCCGGCGCACCGGTCGGCGACACGAGGGCCGGTCGCGGCGGTTCACCTGCTCGGCGGTCACCCGCCCGGCGGCAGCGCGGCCCGGGGCGGTACGGCGTTCCGGGGCGGTACGGCGTTCCGTGGGGGCTTTGCGGCCGACGGGCCGGGCCGCCCCCGCCGAGCTCCCCCCGGCGGGCGGCGCAACCGGAGCGCCGGGCGGCGCGACCCGGGTGGCTCAGCCGAACATCACACCGGTCTCCCGGGCCAGGGTGTCCAGCCGGTACTGGGTGACGTGCTCGACGTTCGCCGGGTCGATCGTGCGCACGCCCTCGGCGGCGAGCCGCTCGTTGATCTCCTCCAGGAGCTCCCGGACGACCTGCTTCTCCGCCTCGGCGGTGCGGCCCTGGTGCGGCCGTCCGGCGTGCTCCAGGCCGGCGTGGTCGACCCGCTCCCGGCCGGCGGGCGCCGCCCCGCGCACGGTGGTGGGCGCGGCCTCCCGCACGGGGGTGGGCGCCGTCTCGCGCGCGGCCGTCCGGGCGGCCGGGCGGGCGCCGCGCAGCACCTCGGCCATCGGCGCGGCCGAGGCCAGCCGGTCGAAGGTCGCCGCCTCCATCACCACCGTCTGCGGCTCCGCCCGGTCCGGGTGGTGCAGCTCGACGGTGACCAGGTCGAGCGCCAGCTCCCGCACGCCGCCCAACTCCCCGGCCAGCGCGTCGATCTCGACCGGACCGTCCGTCAGGTCGGGGTGCCGGAGCACCACCACCCGCACCAGGTCCGCGTCGCTCTCCGCGTGCTTGCCGGTCAGGTCCGAGAACCGGATGATCTTCTGGCCCATGTCTCCCTCTCCTGTGCCCCTGTGATCAGCCGAGAGCCTACGCCGGGATGATCATCGGCGCGCGCAAGCGGCCGGGCCCGGGGGAGCACCCCCGGGCCCGGCCTCACCTGTCGTGCATCCTGCCTTGCGTCAGTGGAGCGTCAGCGTGGTGCCGTCCTCCCTCTCAGTAGCGCGGGTCCACCCGGTAGGTCGGGTAGTCCGGCACGTACCAGTGGCTGGAGTGCCAGATGCCGAAGGTGAACCGGACCCCGTGGCTGCCCCGCTTGTTGGCGGCCTTGAGGAACTTCTTGCCGATGCTCTTCATCAGGTAGGACAGCGCCCACAGGACCCAGCCGGCGGCCCGGGCGGCGATGTGCGGGAGCTTCTTCAGGATCCCGGAGATGCCCTTGGAGATCTTGCTGGAGACGACCAGCAGACCGCCGATGGTGTTGCCCTCGGCCCGGCTGAAGTTGGCGACCCACTTCTTCTTCCAGGACATGCCCGTCAGGTCGTCCATGGTGATCGGGTCGACCGGGTAGCCGTAGGCGTTCGGCGAGCCCTCCAGGACCGGGTCGGTCTGCAGGAATCGGCCGGTGGTCGGGTCGTACAGGCGCACGCCCATCAGGGTGAGGCCGGAGACGCTGTCGGCCTCGCGCTGCGCCCCGCCGAGCCAGCCGTACGCGGCCGAGCCGGTGGCGTCGACGACGTTGCCGTACTCGTCGTAGTGGTAGACCGCGAGGTCCTCGGTGCCGTCGGGGGACATCTGGACGGACACGTCGCCGTGCAGGTTGGTCAGCAGCAGGACCGCGCCGCCGTCGGTGCCGGTGGCGGCCGTGAGCCGGCCGGTCAGGTCCAGGACGTTGCGGGTCAGCTTGCCGGCCGCGTCCTTGGACCAGGTCGGGCTGTCGTTGCCGCCGTCGAAGTGCCTGGTGTCCTGCGCGGTGACGGTCCAGGTGCCGTCGGTGCCCTTGGTCTCCGTGGTGGAGAGCGCCAGGCGGCCGGCGGCGTCCAGGTCCCAGGTCTTGCGGGTGTCGCCGAGGGTCTCGGTGCGGACCAGGTCGTTGGTGTGGTAGCCGACCTGGGTGCCCTTGGGCAGGGCGGTGGTGCGGCCGAAGGCGTCGTACACGTAGCCGGCGTCGGTGAGGCGGTCGGCGGTGTCGTAGCCGTGGGTCTCGGCCTGGGTGACGGTGTCGGCGGTGGCCGGGTCGCAGTCGTCGGTGACGCTGGTGCGGTTGGTCCGGTTGCTGCTCCTGTCGAACGCGTAGGTCCGGGTGGAGCAGGCCAGGCCGGTGCTGTCGGCGGCCTTGGTGAGGCGGCCGGTGGCGTCGTAGGTGTAGCCGCTGGTGGTGCTGTTGCCGTCGCTCTGGGTACGGCCGGCCTGCTGTCCGTGGACGGTGAAGTCGGCGGTGTCGGCCAGCAGGACGGTGCCCGCCTGGTTGGTGTAGGTCTTGCCGGTCTGGACGCCCTGGCTGTCGTAGCTGCTGGTCAGGGTGTTGCCGCCGGGCATGGTCTGGGAGACCAGCCGGCCCTCGACGTCGTAGGAGGCGGTGAAGGTGCCGGCCACCGAGTCGGTCAGGGAGGTGGGCAGGCCGCGCGGGTCCTTGGCGGTGTCGTAGCCGTAGGTCACGGTGGACGGCACCGAGTCGGACTTCTTCACCGGGCGGTCGAGCTTGTCGTACTCGGTGGTGGTGACGTTGCCGGCGCCGTCGTCGTAGGAGACCTGGCGGCCGAGCCGGTCATAGCCCTGGGTGACGGTGGCCTTGCCGTTGCTGGTGGTGGCCAGCTCGCCGTTGGCGGGGTCGTAGCCGAACACCGTGTCGGCGACCGCGGTGCCGGTGCCGCCGCTGATCGAGGTCTTCACCGCGCGCCCGGCCGCGTCGTAGCCGCGGGTGGTGGTGCGGGTGACGCCGTTGGCGGTCTCGGTCTGGACCGTGACGTTGCCCCAGCGGTCGTACTGGAAGGTCTTCGTCGGCAGCTGCGGCGGGTTGGCGCCGCCGCCGGCGATCTGCGCGGCCGGGGCGATCGAGCAGACCAGGTCGGCCCACTCGGGGTGGCCGGCGCAGGCGCCGGTCCCGGTGCCGGTGTAGTACGTGGTGACGGTGGTGGCCGCGTCGGAGCCGGTGGAGTTCGGGCGGCTCTGCGAGGTCACCCGGCCGCTGGCGTCGTAGCCGGTGCTGGTGGTGATCTTCAGGCCGGCCGGGTCCTGGACGGCCGAGGTGGGCAGGCCCTGGGCCCAGTCGTAGCCGGTGGCGGTGGTGCGGGTGTCGGCGTCGGCGGCGTAGCCGTCGATCCGGGCGCCGACCGTCACCGAGGTGGTCATGTCGCTGACCGCGGCGTTCGCCGGGCGGCCCTCGTCGTAGCCGTTGACGGTGTGGGCGCGGGCCGGGACCTCGTCGCCGGCGGCGAGCGCCGGGGAGCTGCCGGAGGCGGCCACGCCGTGCTCCAGGGTGACCAGCTGCAGCGGGTCGTACTGCTCCAGCAGGCGCTTGCCGTCGGCCGAGTGGACCGAGGTCGAGGAGAGCACCTGGGCGCGGTCGGCCGTCGAGCGGCCGGCGATGCCGAGGGCGCGCAGCTTGTTCAGGTCGTTGCCGGTGGTGGCCAGGGCGAGGACGCGGTTCTCCGCGGAGAGGGTCCGCACCGGGCTGCCGTAGGCGTTGTACTCGGTGGTGGTGATGCCGCCGCCGGGGGTGGCGGTGTTGACCTCGCGGCCGGAGGCGTTGGTGTACGTCACCGAGGCGCGGTTGTAGCCGGCGGTGCCGAGCGCCTTGCCGTCGTGGGTGGCCGGGACGGCGTCGGGCGGCAGGACGGCGGTGGCGTCGGTCGGGGCGTCGCTCTGGCCCCAGGCCGCGACGTCGGACGGCGCCAGCGGGTACGGCGCGTTGGCGCCGCTCAGCGGGACGTCGTAGACGACCGAGGTGGTCGCGGTGCCGTCGGTGACGTCCTTGCTGCCCTGCTTGAGGGTGGGCCGGGAGGCGGCGAGCAGCATGCCGTCGCCGGCGGTGGCGGCGTTGCCGGCCTTGCCGTACTCCAGGGTCCACGGCAGCTCGCCGGGCTCGGTCACGGTGGTGACCCGGCCGGCCGCGTCGTAGCCGTACGCGGTCTTCAGCGCGGGGCTGATCCGCGGGTCCCAGACCTCGCGCAGCCGGCCCTGGGCGTCGTACGCGTACTGCGCGACGGCGACGGGGGTGGCGGTGGCGGCGCCGGGGTCGGTGGACCACAGGCGGATCTGCTTCACCTGGCCGGCCGTGTCGCCCAGGGCGGACGCGGTGGCGGTGGTGGTGTCGGCGTAGACGTACTCCAGCACCCGGCAGCCGGCCGTGGACGGCACGGCGGCGCAGTCGGCGGAGGCGGTCGCCGAGGACGGCGCGACCACGTACTTCGGGCGGGCCAGGGTCTTGCCGCCGGAGACGACCTTCTCCGAGACCACCGAGGTGGTGGAGTTGTCGCTGGGCAGCGAGGAGCCGGAGGCCTGCCAGGTGGTGGCGGCCGGGTCGACCTTGGCGAAGGTGACGGTGGTGCCGTCGGTGTCCTTCAGGGTGAAGGAGCCGGTGAGCGCACCGGTCAGGGTGAGGTTCTCGGCGCCGGGCTCGGGCTTCCAGCCGCCGGCGCCGGTGGCGGTGAAGCCGGTCTCGGAGCCGTCCGCGGAGACCACCGAGAGGGAGGTCGCCGAGGTCTGGCGGACGTAGGAGTAGGCGGCGTCGGTGAGTTCGGCGGTGGTGCCGGAGCTCCACTGCGGGCCGAAGATCGCCGCCTGGCCCTCCTGGGCCGAGCCGTTGGCGGGCCGGCGGGAGGAGAAGGAGCGCTCGGCGTGCAGGCCGAAGGCCTCGGCGTCGCTCTCGGTGAGGGTGAGGTCACCGGTGAGGGTGTTCACCTCGCCCGGGCCGACCTTGGTCTCCGGCGCGGTGCCCGCGTTGCGGTCCACCGTGACGGTGTTCGGCTCGGTGGCGTCGGTGGCGGTGCCGTCGGTGAACACCGCGCGGACGTCGACCGGGCCGTTCTCGGCCAGGGTGTCGGTGATGTTCCAGGTCAGCGCGGCCGGCTTGCCGCCGGGGGCGGTGAACGGCCAGGCCGTCACCGGCTTGCCGTCGGTGGTGGCGACGTTGGCGACCGGGACGTCCTTCCAGGCGTCCGTCTCACCGCGCCGGTACTGGTAGCGCACCCCGGTGTAGGTGCTGTTGCCCTCGGCCTGCAGCGAGGTGCGGCGGGCCGGGCGCTCACCCGCGCCCGGCGCGACCAGGGCGGAGCCCTTGCCGGCGTAGAAGGCGTACGTCCTGTCGGCGGAGACGTTGCCCGCGGCGTCCCGGGTGTGCGCGGTGACGGTGTGGGAGCCCGCCTTGAAGGTGAGCTTGGCGCTGACCGGGGTGCCGGTGGTGGCCGCGGTGACCCAGGCCCCGCCGTCCAGCCGGTACTGGATGTCCTTCACGTCGCTGGTCGGCGGGGTGAAGGTGAAGGTGCCGCTGTAGCTGCCGTTGGCGTCCGGGGTGCCCGCCCACTGGCCGGCCGGGAAGTCCCCGGAGGAGACGGTGGTCGCGCCCGGCGCCGTGGTGTCCACGGTGAAGGAGCGGAAGCCCGACCAGGCGCTGTTGGCGGTGCCGTCCCAGGAGCGCGAGCGCCACTTGTAGGCGCCCGGCGCCAGCTTGGTGCCCGGGGCCCAGGTGAACGTCGAGCCGGAGGCCGCCATGGCGGTGCGCCCGGACTGCAGCGCGGCCGTGCCGTTGGACGCCCAGACCTCGAAGTCCAGGGCGATGTTGCCGCCGTCGGGGTCGGTCGCCTTGGCGGACAGCGTCGGCGTGGCGTCGTTGGTCAGCGCGGCGTCGGCCGGGGAGACCAGCGTGGAGACACCCGGCGGGGTGTTGTACGTGACCGACAGGTACGGCGTGTTGGACGTCGCGTTGCCGGAGTTGAACTTCTTCCAGCCGTACGGGTCGGACTCGTCGGTGGCCCGGATGCCCAGGGTGTTGTTGGTGTTGCCGTTGGCGGCCCAGGCCTTGACCAGCGCGGTGATGTCCTGGTTCACCCAGCCGTCGTTGCAGGAGCTGGAGTAGCCCTTGGTCGCGGTGGACGTCGCCCACTTCTTGTTCCAGCCGGGCTGGGCCGTCCAGCGGGTGGCCGTGGTGGCCGTGCCGGTGTCCCAGACCTCCCAGCTCTTCGCGGTGCAGGACCAGCTGTGGAAGTTCCACAGGTTGAGCTTGCCGCCGGTGATCTGCTTCCCGCTGATCTTCGCCATCGGGAACTGCAGGAACGAACGCGCCACCTGGCCGGAGCCGTTGTTGCCCAGCTTCAGCTCGGTCTGCGAGGAGACGTCGGTGGCGTAGCCCTGCTGGACGAAGGTGTCGAAGCCGACGCCGATGTTGACCGCCGGGTCGACGGTCACCGGGTACTTCGTCTTCGGGTCGTTCAGGAAGGCGGCGTCCGGGGTCAGCGTCAGGTCGATCGCGTTCCCGTTCTGGACGACCTTCAGCGCGACCGGAGCGGTGCGGGTGTGGTCGCCGCTGCGCTCGTCGACCTGCGCGTCCCACATCACCGGGGCGGGCAGCTGGCCCTTCTCCTCGCCGGTCTTCGGGTCGAGGAAGGAGACCGAGTCGTCCGGGTTCTGCCGGGCCTGGAGGCCGGCCGCGTCCAGGGTGAGCGTCACGCTGCCGTTGGCGGCCACCGCCGAGCGGTCCTTGAGCTCCAGGAACTGCTCGAAGCCGGTCCGGGTGGACTCGATGACCAGGTCGGTGGCGGTGAGCGCGTCCGCGTACCGGGCCCTGGCGCCGTCCACGGTGGGAGCGGGCAGGGCGCCGCGCCAGGAGAGCGACATCGCGGTGCCGCTGCCGTTGTCCAGCGAGACCAGCGGCGTGGCCGGGGCCTGCTGGGCGCCGGCCGGGGCACCGGCGGCCTTGAACGCCGACGCGGCGGCGGGCGGGGTGGCGCCGGCCAGCGAGAGGTTGAGCGGGTGCCCCTTGGCCTTGACGCTGCCGTCCGACTGCCGCGCCAGGTCGACGTCGATCGGCTGGAGCCTGCCGGCCTTGTCCTTGTAGCGGACCGGGCCGGAGGCGAGGTCCAGCGTGGTGGTGCCGTCCGGGTTGATCCAGCTGGTGGTCGACTCGGTGCGCTCGTCCACCACCTCGATCCGGCGGTTCTCCAACCGGGCCTTGAGGTGGGCGGTCGCGATGTCCTTGGCCTCGGCCGGGCCCAGGGCCTTGGCGGGCTTCGGGGACTGCTCCGTGGTGACGGCGACGGCCTGACCGGTCGTCATGATGACGGCGGCGGCCTCGACCGAGAGCACCACCGCCAGGGCGACGGCGGTGTGGCGCAGTACGCCGTTGCCGCGGCGCGGTGCGGAGGGGGGCGGCGAGCCGGCTTCGGCCCGCTGCCGCGGTGATCCGCCCGTGGGGCGTGACATGGAACTCCTCGACTGGTCCGTACGGGAAGGAAAGGTGGTCGGAAAACGGGGGGACGGCCGACGTGCTGATGGTGCGTCAGCCATGACGGGGTAAAGCGACAGCAAAGAACCGGCCAATCTCCCGGGCGGGAGGAACCGGTCGAAAGCTGCCTGGAAGGCCGGAAAGCGCCCGGGCGCGACGGCGGGTGGCCGACGCCCTCGGGTACGGCGCGGGCCGCAGCGGGGCCCGGTGCGTTCCAGCGCGTCCCGGCGCGTTCTTCAGCGGCGTCCCGACGGGAGCCGGACGGCCGCCGGCAGGGCCCTGGCCAGCAGGTTCCGCGCCCTCGACCGGGCCGCCGCCTCGTCGGCGGCGCGGACGTAGAGCACCAGGCCGACACCCTCGGGCACGGCGCGGGCGCGCACGTGCTCCAGGCCGTCGTCCGGGGCGGCGCACGCCCACAGCGCGGCCTGGGCCTCCGCGGCCGCCGCCTCTCCCGAGGGGGCGGCGGCACCGGCCGGCACGGTCAGCTGGACTGCGAACACCGCAGGTCAGGCCTGCGTGACGGCGTCGTCGGCGGGCGGGGCGTCCCAGCCGATCGACCGGGCGGAGGGGTTGTCCCAGCCGATCCCGCCACCCGGGCCCTGGGCGGCGGACGGGGCGTCGGTGGCGGTCGTACCGGCGGCGAAGGCCGGCGCGGCGGAGCCGGCGAGGGCGAGGGTCAGGAGGACGGCGGCGAGTGGACGGACGGCCACGGCGGATTCCTGTTCTGTGCGGGAACTTCGTTGGGGGATAACGCAGTTCTGGGTGTCCGGGAATTCGGGGAATGCGCGCACGGCGAATCCTCCCGTTCCGCGGGCCGCCACGGGAAGGGAATTCGGCGGGCAGGAACAGGACAGGCAGCATGCTGCAGAACCGCGAAGGGCGGCGGCGGCGGGGGCCGTTGACCGGATCATGCCCTTGCGAGGGGTTCCGGCCGGGGGAAAGATCGGCCCGGGCCGACCGGGCATACGGAATCGTCCACGGGGATCAGGGGTCGAGAAGTGCTGGAACTGCTGGGGTTGGACGCCACCGCGGAAGCCGTCTACCGAGGAATGCTCGCCGACCCGGAAGGCGGGGTCGCGGAACTCTGCGACCGGCTCGGCCTCCCCGAGGCCGCCGTGCGCGCGGCCCTCGACCGGCTCGCCGACCTCACCCTGCTGCGGACCTCCCGCGAACGGCCCGGCACCCTGCGGCCGGTCAGCCCGGAGCGCGGACTGGAGATCCTGCTGCGCCGCCAGGAGGAGGAACTCGCCCGTCGACAGCAGGAGTTGGCCGCCTCCAAGGCCGCCGTCGCGCGCGCCCTGGGGGAGTACGCCAAGGTGCGGACCGATACCCCGGTGGGCGACCACGAACGGCTGCTCGGCCTCGACGCCATCCAGGACAAGCTGGAGGTGCTGACCGCCCGGCTGACCACCGAGGTCCTGGCGGTGATGCCCGGCGGCGCCCAGTCCGCGGCCAGCCTGGCCGCCTCCCGGCCGCTCGACGAGGACGCCCTGCGACGCGGCGTCAGCCTGCGCACCATCTACCAGGAGAGCATCCACGACGCCCCGGAGACCCTCGACTACGCCCGCTGGATGTCCGGCCTCGGCGGCGAGGTGCGCACCGCACCGGTGCTGCCGCCGCGGATGCTGGTCTTCGACCGCAGCACCGCCGTGCTGCCGATCGACCCGGAGAACACCCGGGCCGGCGCCCTGTGCACCCGGGAGCCGGGCATCGTCGCCTCCCTGGTCGCCCTGTTCGAACAGACCTGGGAGACCGCCGTCCCGATCACCGACGACCCCGACGGCGCGCCGCCGCTGACCCTGACCACCGGCGAGCGCGAACTCCTGCGCCTGCTGTCCACCGGCCTCACGGACGACGCGGCGGCCAAACGGCTCGGCGTCTCGGTACGCACCGTCCGCCGCCAGATGGCCGTCCTGATGGAACGCCTCGACGCGGCCAGCCGCTTCGAAGCCGGCCTCAAGACCGCCCGCCGCGGCTGGCTCTAGCCGCCCGGCGGGGGGTCGGCTGCTGCGGCGGCCGCGGCGGCCAGGCGGTCCACCTCGACCCATTCGTCGAGGTGGAGGCCGTACAGGCGGGCCGGGTGGTCGGCGGCGGGGTGGGTGGGGAGGAAGGCGGGGGAGTGGCCGCGGTGGAGGTACCAGGAGCCGAGGCGGACCAGGGCGGCGCGGCGTTCGGCGGCGCTGGTCTCCACGGAGCAGCGTTCGGCGGCGTAGAGGCGCAGGAGGTCGTTGAGCCGGTAGTGGTCGCGGTCCTCGGGGGTGAGCAGGTGGGCGGCGGCCAGCCGGTCGAGGACGGGTCGGACGGCGGCGGGCGGGGCGCCGGCCAGGGCGGCGGCCGCGTCGGCGCCGATGCCGACGGCCGGGACGAGGGCGAGCAGCCGGAGCAGGTCGCGGGCCTCGCCGGGCAGTGAGCGGTAGGAGAGGTCGAAGGCGGCGCGGACCGCCGAGGTGTCGTCGCCCTCGATCTGGAGGGCGCTCAACCGGTGCTCCGTGTCGAGGAGTTCGGCGGCGTGGTCGGTGAGGCTGCGGTCCGGGCTGGCGGCCAGGCGGCTGGCGGTGACGGCCAGGGCGAGGGGCAGTCGGCCGCAGGCGTCGGCGAGTTCGGCGGCGGCGCGCGGCTCGGCGCGGGTGCGGTGCTCGCCGACCATGCGGGCCAGCAGTTCGAGGGCCTGGTGGGCGGGCAGGACGTCGAGCACCAGCGGCCGGGCGCCGTTGCGGACGGTCAGTCCGTCGAGCCGGGTGCGGCTGGTGACCACCGTGCGGCAGCCCGGGGCGCCGGGCAGCAGCGGGCGGACCTGCTCGGCGTCGCGGGCGTTGTCGAGGATCACGAGCAGCCGCCGGTCGGCCAGCCGGGAGCGGTAGAGCGCGGCCGCCTCGTCCGCCGCCGCGGGGATCCGGTCGCCGGGCACGCCGAGGGCGCGCAGGAAGCGGGCCAGGACGGTGCGCGGGGCGAGCGGCGCGTCGACGGAGTAGCCGTGCAGGTCGGCGTAGAGCTGGCCGTCCGGGAAGCGGTCGCGGACCCGGTGGGCCCAGTCGACGGCGAGGGTGGTCTTGCCGACCCCGGCCGGTCCGGAGACGGCGCAGACCGCGCACGCGGCGGCCGGCCCGGCCTGCTGGTCCGCCGGGTCGGTGAGCAGCGCGTCCAGGGCCCGCAGTTCGGTGTCGCGTCCGACGAAGGTGGCCAGGGCGGGCGGGAGTTGGGCGGGCGGCGCCTGCACCTGCGCCGGCGCGGGTGGCGCCGGCGCGGGTGGTTCCTCGGCCCGGGCCGTGGCGGCGGGCACCGGTTCGGTGGCCAGCAGCTCCAGGTGCAGCGCCCGCAGCTCGGGCCCGGGGTCGAGCCCGAGCTCGTCGGCCAGCCGTTCCGCGAACCGGCGGTAGGCGGCGAGCCCCTCGGGGGTGCGTCCGGAGCCGTGCAGGGCGCGCATCAGCTGTCCGGTGAACCGTTCCCGCAGCGGGTGGTCGGCGACCAGCGCGGTGAGTTCGGGGACGGCCGTTCGGTGCCGGCCGAGTGCGAGTTCCAGGTCGAGGCACTCCTCCCAGGCGGTCAGCCGCAGTTCGTCCAGGGCGACGGCGCCCGGGGCGTCCGCGTCCACGGCGAGTCCGTCGAGGGCCGGTCCGCGCCACAGGGCGAGTGCGGAGCGGAGCCCGTCGACGGCCTCCGGGGTCCGTCCGGCGGCGGCCTCGGCGCGGGCGAGGGCGAGCCGGTCGGTGAAGTCGCGGGCGTCCAGGCGGTGGCCGGTGAGCGTGATGCGGTAGCCGCGGCCGTCGGTGAGCAGGACGGGCGGCGCGTCCGGGTCGGCCTCGGCGAAGCGGCGCCGCAGTACCCCGGCGAGGTTGCGGACCTGGCGGGTGGCGGTGGCCGGCGGCCGCTCGTCCCAGACGGTGTCCACCAGGCGGGCGACCGGTACGGAGGAGTCCGCGTTGAGCAGCAGGGCGGCGAGCAGCCGCTCCTGCCGGGAGCCTTCGGAGGGGATGCGTCGGCCGTCGCCGGTCCACACCTCCAGCGAGCCGAGGATCCTGAACTCCAACGTCCCTCCCTGGGGCCCGCGGGGCCGGACCGGACCGGCCGCCGTGGAGGACGGGCGCGAGTCGTGACGAACTGATGATCAGATCATGCCAGTTGTGTGCGTTCGGTTGAGAAGTTTCTTGTGCACCGGCCGAAACGAGCCGGTCGCCCAGTGAGAACCCCGAACCCAGGAGCAGTCGATGAACCGTCTGAAGAAGGCCGTCGCCACCGCGACCGCCGTCGCCGCCGCCGCCCTGATCCCGCTCACCGCCGCCCCGGCCTCCGCCACCACTGGGCCGGCCACCCACCTCGGGATGACCTGGTCCGTCGTCTCCAACGGCCCCGACGGCACCGTCCAGGTCGGCGGCCCCGGCGGCAGCCCGAGCAACGCCTACAACGGCGACACCGCGCCGTCCGTCTCGCTGCCCGTGCTCTGCCTCAACGTCGACGGCAGCCCGGCCCCGTCCGGGATCAGCCTCGGCTTCTACAACGGCTGGGCGCAGGGCACCGTCGCCCTCAGCCAGCCGGTCAAGGGCTCCCGCCTGAACAGCCGGGCCGCGGCCGACAGCGTCTGCCAGGCCGGTTTCGGCGCCGGCTGGCGCGAGGCCGAGTTCCACGACGGCCACTACGGCACCGACCTGTCGCAGACCGGCGGCTGGACCTTCTGGGCCTACGGCAACATCCCCAGCAACACCCGTTTCTGGACGGCCATCAACGACCAGCCGGCCAACCCCTGGAACTGACCGGACGGCACACCGCCGACGCGCCCGCCCTTCCGGCGGGCGCGCCGCGGTGGCCGGGTTCCGGGATTCGCCGACGGTCCGTCCGGGTACGCCGTACGCTCGGGGCGCAGGCGGTCGGCCGCCGCCCGGGACCCGGAGGAGGACGGCGTGAACACGGCTGCCGCACGGCAGGACACGGCTGCGGAACGCACCTCCCGGGGCGGGCCCCGGATCGACCCGCTGCTCGCCGACCGCGTCACCGAGGCGCTCCTCCTGGCCGGCCTGCCCGTCGGGTACGGCGGACACGGCCCCGGCGTCCAGCTGCGCCCGGCCCGGCCGTTCGACGACTCCGACGACTGCGCCGGCCTGATCGCCCTGCACTGGGAGCCCGGCCCCCGGCTGGCCGCCGCGGCGGCCATGGAGGAGTTCCAGCAGCCGGCCTCCGCCGCCGGCCGGGTCGTCACCAGCAGCATGCAGAACGCCCTGGCGGAGTTCCTGCCGGCCTTCGGCATCGAGGTCGAGGCCGGCCGGCTCGACGGGGAGACCAGGGTCGGCCGTACCAGCGGCCCCGCCCCGGCCACCGGACAGGACGCCGGCCGGGACACCGCCGCTCCGGCCGGGTCCCGCCCGCAGGACCTCGGCATCGGCGCGCACGTCGTCGACGCGGTGCGCCGCACCGCCGCACTGGCCGGACTGCCGGTCGCCGACCACCTGCACGCGCCCGGCATCACCCTCGCCCCGTGCCGGCCCGTCGACGACGGCGACGACACCACCGGCGTCGCCGACCTCCGCTGGAACCCCTCCCGCCGCCTGTCCGCGGCCGCCGGCGGCGACACCCCCGCGGCCGAGCGGGCCGCACGGGCCCGCACCGCCGTCCAGGACGCGATGCGGCACGCCTTCGGCGCCGTCCTCGGCGCCTGCGGCCTCGACCTCCAGTGGTGCCGCCCGTCCGCGCTCCCGTACCAGCTGCGCGCCTACGGCGCCGCCGAGCAGCCGCCGGTACGCCACTGACGCCCGGCCCGCGCGCCCGGGGCGTCCGGGGCGTTCGGGGCGTCGGCTACGGGGCCTCGGCCTCCTCCCGCAGCCCACGGACCGAGGGCCCATGCGGTTGCGGCCGCGGTCGCCAGGGCGTGCGGAGGCGGTGGGCCAGGGCGCTGGCCGCCACGCAGAGGGCCAGCGCGGTCCAGAGCAGCGGGGGGTTCTGCAGGCCCAGGCCGATGACCGCCGGTCCGACCGCGTAGGACACCGTCCAGGTCAGCTGGAACAGGGACATGTACGGTCCCTCGTCGCCCTTGGGCGCCATGGCGACCGCCGTCGCGGCCGCGGTGGGCTTCGAGGCCAGTTCGGCCAGCGCCAGCACCACCGCCACGAGGACGGCGAGCGGGCCCTGGAGGGCGTGCGGGGCGGTGGAGACCGTCGCGGTGAGGGCGATGGCGCCGGCCGCCGCGCCGATCGACAGGCCCAGGACCCGCGAGCGGCTCCAGCCGGACAGCAGCCGGCTGATCCGCATCTGCAGGGTGGTGGCGGTGGCGTAGCGCACGGCGACCACGACAGTCGGCCAGTAGGCGGCCTGGTGGAGGCCCTCCACCAGGTAGAGGGGGAAGGCGACGGTCGGGATCAGCCAGGCCGCCGAGAGCAGCGTCTGGGACGCGACCAGGGACAGGAACGGCCGGTCGCCGAGCGCCGCCCGGGTGTTCGACCTCGCCGCCCGGAGCCCGGGCCGCTCGGCGGCCGGCACGGTCACCCCCAGCAGGAGGGCGGCCGCGAGGAGGGAGCTCGCGCTGTTCAGGGCGAGCGCGACCTCCAGGCCGTGCCCGCCGGCGAGCGCCATCAGGGCGGTCGCCCCCAGGGTGCCGACGCCCAGGGAGGTCGTCTTGAGCACGGTGACCGCGGAGAACCACTCGGTGAGCTCCTCCGGCTTCGCGAACCGCGCGACCAGGGTGGGCCAGGCGGCGCCGTAGAGGCGGTCGGAGGCCGTCACGAGGAAGGTGGCGGCCGCCACGGTGACCAGGTTCCCGGCCGCGAAGAACAGGCCGTACCCGAGCGCGGTCAGGACGTTGCTGACGACCAGGCAGGACTTGGGCCCCACCGCCTGGACGGCCCGTCCGCAGAGCGGCACGACGGCGAAGGACGCGAGCGACCCGACCGTCACGGCGGTGCCCGCGGCGGCCGCCGGGAAGTGCCGGACGGTGACGAAGAACAGCAGCGACAGCGGCAGGAAGACGCCGGAGCCGAACGTGTCGATCGCCACCGAGAGGAACAGCCGCCGCTGCCGACGGAACCGCCCGGCCCCTGTCATGCCACCCCCACCTCGAACCCGCCCCCGACCGCCGCGCGGCTACCGCGTGTCGCGCAGCTTGAGAATGTACGTCGCGGTCAGCGCGACCGCACGGTCCTCGTCCCGCGCGAGCGCCTCGAGGGCGCGGGACGCCGTACCGCCCGGGACGTCCGCGAGCGCCTGGGTCAGCCGCCGGCGCGCGTCCGGGCCGATGTCCTCCTGGGCGAGGCGGTCGACCAGCCCGGCGGCGATCCGGTCCGCCAGCGCGGGGCCGCTCGCCGGCGTGGCGCCGTCCGCCGGAGCGGGATCGTCCACCGGAGCGGAGCCGTTCGCCAGCGCGCCCAGCGCGTCCGCCGCGTCGGCGTCGTTCGTCGCCCCGACGATCATGTCGATGAGCGTCGGGACCGCGTCGGCCACGCCGCGGGCCCCGAGCGCCAGGGCCGCGTACCTGCGGACCACGGCGTCCGGGTGCCCGAGGGCGTCCCGCAGCAGTGCGGTCGCCGTCCCGTCCGGCAACTCGGCGAGGCACCGGACGGCCCGTTCGCGCACCTCGGCCGCGGGCGAGTCCAGCCCCTCCGCGAGCAGGGCCGTCCCGTCCCCGCCCGACTGCGCCAGCGCCCACCGGAGCGCCCCGGCGACGATCGGGTCCGACTCGCCCAGCACGGCCTCGACCAGCGCCTCCACCGGCACCGCCGCGTCCTCGCCCGCGGACAGCGCGGCGCGTTGGCGCGCCCCCGGGCTCTTCGACTCCAGGGCCTGGAGCAGCGCGACGACCCGGAGAACCTCCTCCCACCCGGCGGGCTCCGCGGCGTCGATCCGCCGCAGCCGGGTGAGCAGCTCCGTCTCCGCCGCGATGCGCTCACGGGTCCGGAGGATGAGGTCCTCGACGAGCTCCGCGGGCGCGAAGCCGGGATCGTCCAGGGCCCGTCCGACGTCGCGCAGCGACAGGCCCAGCGACCGCAGGCTCTCGATGTGGAAGATCCGCCGGATGTCCTCGTCCGCGTACCGGCGGTAACCGGAGCCGGTGCGCCCTGTCGGACGCACCAGCCCGAGCGACTCGTAGTGCCTGAGCATGCGGGCGCTGACCCCCGACCGCCGGGCGACGTCGCCGATCAACACTGCCTACCGTCCCTCCTGGCGGCCCTCGCCGAAGACCGCCGTGCGCTTCGCCTCCTCGACGGCGAGCTCGAACCCGGCGTCCGGGTCGTGCCACAGCCGCTCGGTGGCGAGCGCGTGCGCGCGCACCCCGGGGTCGGGGTCCGTCGTCGCGGCGCCCAGCGTCGGCAGCACCGCCTCCCCGAGCGCGACCAGCGCCCGGCTGAGGCTCAGCCGCGTCTCGCGTCCGCCGCGCCCGAGCTGAGCCGCCAACACTACGGCCAGCGCGGGCACCCCGTCCTCGGGTACGAGCACGACCGCGGCCCGCCAGGCGCTGCGGGCCACCTCCTCGTCGGCGTCGGCCAGCAGCGCCGGCGTGATCGCCGGCCACGCCCGCCGGTCCCCGATCTTGGACAGCGTGTGCAGGGCCTGGCTCCGGGCCTGCGCCCGCTCCGCGCGGACCTCGCCGAGCAACAGCGGCACGGTCACCGCCGCCTCGTGGCGGGTGAGCGCCCAGGTGAGCATCTCGCGCACGGAGAACTCGGGCTCGACCGCGCACCGCCCGACGAGCGGGCGGACGAACCCCGCGTCCGGGTTCGTGCCGACGGCCAGCGCCGCCCGCAGGCGCACCGACGGGTTGTCGTGCTCCAGCCCGCGGAGCGCCGCCCGCATCGTGTCCCTGTCCTCTTCCGGCCTGGTCATCAGGACCACCTCCTGGGTCTCAGTGAAGGGCTTGTCACGGTGTCAAGGTCAAGCGGATTCCGTGCGCGGTGCCCGCGACGGCCCGGGTGAGGGCGGGGCGGCGGTCGGGGCGGGCCGGTCGTCCGACGGCGGGATGGAGGGTCCGGTCTTACGGTGAATGTGGGGCTCTGCCGGTGCGGGTGCCCCGCTCCGGGTCGTCCGGAGCCCCTCCACCCGGCTGCTCGTCCCTCCGTCCCCGTCCCCGTCCCCCGTCCGCGAGGCGACCGCGATCGAAGGAGACCGTGTCATGGCCAGCAGTACGTCCGGAGTCGGCCCCACCGCCCGGGGCCGCGAGCAGTACCCCTACGCGTCAGGGTGGACCATCTTCGCCGGGGTCATGCTGATCACCGCCGGCCTCATGGCGATCTTCCAGGGCAGCGCCGCCATCACCCACGACAGCCTGCTCGTCGTCACCCGCAGCTACGTGTACGCGATGAACACCGAGGGCTGGGGATGGATCCACCTCATCCTCGGCGTCTTCGTCGTCGTGGCGGGTGTCGCGGTCTTCAGCGGCGCCGCCTGGGCCCGCATCGTCGGTCTGGTCGTGGCAGGGCTGGGGATGATCGCCAACTTCCTCTGGCTGCCCTACTACCCCCTGTGGGCCATCGTCCTGATCGCGATCGACGCCCTCGTCATCTGGGCCCTGTGCGTCGGAACGATCAAGACGGATCCGATCTGACGGACGGCACGGCCGCCGCTCCACGGGCCGCCCCGGCCCCGGCGGGTCCCCCTCAGCGGCCCGGTGCGGCGCGGCGCCGCCGTCGAACCGTGTGCCGGACCGCCGTCGGTGCCAGCCCCACCCCCACGCTCACGGCGACCGCCGCCGCGGCCAGCAGAGTGGACCGCCAGGGCCAGGACGCGCCGGTCAGCTCCAGATGGGCCGAGGGGTACTCGGAGAACTTCGCGGTGGTCAGTGCCGTCCGGCGGTCGCCGTGCTCGGCGAGGTCCCGCAGGACCGGATCGAAGCCGAACTCCCCGGACCGCCGCCCTCCGCCGGGCAGTTCGGCGGCGAGCCCGTTGCGCAGGGCCCAGTCGCCCAGCGCAGCGTCGAGGCCGGAGGCGTCCCTGACACCGGGCACCACGAAGCGGTCCGCGCCGTGGGCGCCTCCCGTCGCGGGCCGGGTGACGAGGACCAGGCCGTGGCGGGTGGTGACGGTGTCGCCGGCGCCGATCACCAGCGTCCGGGTGGCGAAGGAGACCCCGCCGTACCCCTCGAAGGCGGCGGCCGCGTCGATCTCCTCGACGCCGTCGACCAGGCCGATGGCCGTGGTGGGGCGCAGCCACGGGAACGCGGCGTTGAGGGCGTACGGGAGGTCGCCGAGGGCGAGGTGGTTGGCCGGTATCGCGGTCGGCCCGTCCGGAGTCCAGCCGGGGTAGGCCAGGCCGGTGCCGATACGGGTCGACTCCGCCTCGCCGGCCAGTTCCCCGACCAGTCGCAGCGCGCCCACGGTGCCGGAGGTGACGCCCGCGGTGGTGGTCACCCGCCCGTCCTCGACGTAGCGCCGCCCGCGCTGCCAGTCGACCTTCGGGTAACCGCGCTCCAGGGAGCCGATGTTGGACCAGAACGACGTGGCCTCGCGGCCGTCGAGCAGACCGGAGGCGGCCAGCAGCTCGGAGCCCGCGCACACCCCGAGGATCCGGGCGCCCTTGCGGTGGCGTTCGACGATCCACTGGCGCAGGCGCTCCTCGCCCGCGCCGGCGGGGTCGGTCACGGCGGGCACGACCACCACGTCGGGTTCCGGCAGAGTGCCGTCCGCCACCTCGGCCAGCGTGTGGTCGGGCAGCAGATGGGCACCGCCGGACAGCGGGGAGACACGGCGTTCGGCGGCCACCGTGTAGACGGACATCGTCGGCGACTCGGCGAACACCTGGTAGGGCGCGAGGACGTCGGTGGCCACGGAGCCCTCGTTGCTGACCGCGACCGCCACGGTGACCCTGCCCTCCGGCACCGGCCGGGCGGTCGGCCACTCCCGGGCATCGGATCCGCGGGGCGCGGCGGCGAAGCTGTCCGCCATCGACGCGCTCACCCCCGCGAAGGCGATCCCCGCGAAGGACGCGGCCGCCAGACCCGTGCCCAGCAGCACCCGGCCGGTACGGCGCAGCACCCGGTGCCCCCTGCGGGGCCCGGAACTCATCGCGAACAAGACATACCTCGACAATCCGGGCACGTTCCGGCAGCACGGTGCCGTCGGCCCTCGTGGAAACGGGAAAGGGGAAATCGGAGGAGATCAGGGTGAACCGGTCGCAGAAGAGGCTCTATGCCGAGGAGGCCGGGCCCGTCAGGCGGTCGGCCGCAGTGGCGCCCGCAGCAGCGAGGGCGGGGCCCCGAAGGCGTCGGCGACCACCCGGCGCAGCTGCCGGGCGTCACGGAACCCGCACCGGAGCGCGACCGCCTCCACCGTCAGGTCGGTACCGGACAGCAGGGCACGGGCCCGCTCAAGCCGCAGTTGCCGCTGGTAGGCGAACGGGGTGAGGCCGGCGGCCGCGGTGAAGGCCCGCGTCAGACCGCGAGGGGACAGCCCGGCGATGCCGGCGAGTTCACGCAGGGTGAAGGCGGCGTCCAGATGCTGCGCCAGATGGTCCTGCACCCGGTGCACCGCGGGCTGGACGTGGTCGCGGTGCCGCAGGAACGGACTGATCTGTGCCGCGTCCCCGTCCCGTCGCAGGTACAGCACCAGCTCACGCGCGACCCGCCCGGCCAGCTCCGGGCCGCGCTCCCGCTCGACCAGGGACAACGCGAGATCGATCCCCGACGAGATGCCCGCACTGGTGCTGATCCGCCCGTCGTGCACGTAGAGCGCGGCCTCACGCACCCGGGCCCGCGGATACCGGTCGCGCATCGCCGAGGTGAGCGACCAGTGGGTCGTGCACGCCCTGCCGTCCAGCAGCCCCGCCTCCCCCAGAACGACCGCACCGCTGCACACGGACGCCACCCGGGCACCCGCGTCGTAGGCCTCACGCACCCAGCGCACGACGGCGGGCGCCACCAGCCGGTCGGATCCGGTCAGCCGGGGGCCCGGCACGAGCACCAGGTCACCGGCTGCCGCCCGGCTCGCGTCCAGCGGCGCCAGCCCCGCCAGCCGCAGGCCCTGGGCGGACCGCAGAGCGTCCGCCTCGGCGACGTACTCCAGCCGGTAACCGCCGCCGAGCTGCGCCGCGGCGTCGAACACCTGCACAGGACCGCCGAGGTCCAGCAGATTCACCTCGGGCAGCACCAGGACCAGCACCCGCCCGGTACACCCGTCCGTCTCCTCGCTCACCCCGCCACGGTAGGCCGCGAGGAACCGCCCGCACGAGGTCTCCCGGGGGCGGACGGCGGACGGATCTGGCACTGGACGCGGCGGACGCCGGCCCGGCGCACCGGCCTCAGCACCGGCCGGTCAGGACGGCCGCCCGCCGAACTGCCAGTCGTGCACCTCGACGTCGGCGTACCGCTCCCGGGTCAGGACGGCGCCCGCCACATCCCGGTCCGGCGCCCGGAGCAACGCGGCCGTACCCAGCCAGGCGGTGCCGTCGTCGGACAGCAGCGGACCGTAGGCGATCAGCCCGTCCCGGTCGGCCGGCACGGCGAGGTCG
The DNA here is from genome assembly GCF_048159585.1 of Kitasatospora sp. SC0581. Lineage (NCBI taxonomy): Bacteria > Bacillati > Actinomycetota > Actinomycetes > Kitasatosporales > Streptomycetaceae > Kitasatospora > Kitasatospora sp. SC0581. The sequence goes on from NZ_JBLRWA010000026.1 coordinate 45,879, forward strand.
ACGGCCGGCCCCGAGCCGAGGCCGAGCACCAGGTACCGGTTGCCGCCGGTCCGGCCGCCGGGGAAGTCCCACATGGTGCGCCCCAGCGTGTTGCTCCACCGCCGCAGCAACACGTCCCGGTAGACGCCCGCCTGGTAGCCCGGCTCGGCGAAGGCGAACGCCCGGGCCGCGGCGGCATCGGGCAGGTCGACGATGTGCACACTGCCGGTGGGGGCGTCGCGGTCCTCGGTGAGGGTCGGACCCCGGGCGATCAACTCCTCCGCGTACCCGTCCATGTAGGACCAGTGCTGTTCCAGCAGTTCGCGGCGCAACGTCCCGGAGCCGGGCCGGTCGCGGTGGTAGCAGAAGAACTCCATGCCCGTAGGGTCCCCTGAAGGAGGCGGCCAGGTCCAGGGCCCGCGTCGACGGCGGATTCCGACCGCATGCCTCCGTGACGGCCGCACAAGGGCGGTGGCCCGGGAGGACTTCCTCCCGGGCCACCGCCCTCGGCCCGTCAGGACCGTTCCGGCCCTGCCAGGCTCACTCGCTCACCCCGCCCACCCGGCGCCTGCGCGCCCGGACCAGGAGGGCCAGCACCGAACCGAGACCGGCCAGCGCCGCACCGGTCGCGGCGTAGGGCCGGACCGACGAGCCGGTGTCCGGCAGCGGCCTACCCTCGTGGTGCTGCTGGTGCCCGCCCTGCGGGTGCTCGCCGGGACCGGTGCTGCCGTGCTCCGGCCCCTGGCCATTCCCGTTCCCATTCCCGTTCCCGTTCCCGTTGCCGTGGCCACTGCCGTTCCCATTGCCGTTCTCATGGCCGGGCTTGTGCTCGTGGCACTCCTCCTTCTCGCACGGCGGCGTGCACCGGGCGAGCGCGGAGGACGGCGGAGTGGTCACCGGCTCGGTCCCGGGCGGCGAGTTCGGCGGCACGTAGGAGGCGGTGACCGTGTTGACGGTGTCCTCACTGATCAGGCTGGAGCAGTAGAACTTCTTCGTCCGCCCCGCGGCCAGATCGAACGTCCCGGCCGCCACCGTGCAGGACACCTCCTGGCGGTCGTTCAGCGTGATCCCGGTCAGGTCCACCGTGCCGGTGTTGGTCACCGTGATCTGCCAGAACGCCTGGCACTTGTCCGGCGCACACGGCTCCTCGGACGCCCCACCCTTGTGCAGCGTCACCTCCTTGCCCCACGGCCCGGCGCCGCCCTCACCGCAGTCGCCGGACTTGTCCGACTGGCAGACCTCCTTGTCGACGCTCAGCGACGGAACGTTGGTGCCGCTCACATCCACGCGCGCCTCGGACGGCGGTGTGGTGATCGGGGTGCCGCCGGGGCCGGGGAAGGACGCCGTCACCGTGTTCGTCGTCGGCTGGGTGACGCCTGTCAGGTTGCAGAAGACCTGCTTGGACGCACCTGCCGCGAGGTCGAATGTCCCCGCAGCCGTCACGCAGGCCGGTGTCACGGAGTCGTTCAGCGTGATGCCGGTCAGGTTCACCGTGCCGTTGTTGGTGACGGTGATGCGCCAGTAGGCGGTGCTGTTCGGCGCGATGGTGGTGGTCTTGGCCCAGGGGCCGGGGCCGCCGTCACCGCAGTCGGCGGCGTTGGCGGAGGTGCAGACCTCCTTGTTGATGGCCAGGGACGGGACGTCGGCACTGGCCTCGGACGGGGGCGTGGTGATCGGGGTGCCGCCGGGGCCGGGGAAGGACGCCGTCACCGTGTTCGTCGTCAACTGAGTGACGCCCGGCAGGTTGCAGAACACCTGATGGGACGCGCCCGCCGCCAGGTCGAAGGTGCCAGCAGCTGTGACGCACGACGGTGTGACCGTGTCGGTGAGGGTGATGCCGGTCAGGTTGACCGTGCCGTTGTTGGTGACGGTGATCCGCCAGTAGGCGGTGCCGTTCGGCGCGACAGTGGTGGTCTTGGCCCACGGTCCCGCGCCGCCCTCACTGCAGTCAGCGGCGTTCGCGGAGGTGCAGACCTCCTTGTTGATCGTCAGCGACGGAACGTCGACGCTCGCTTCGGAGGGCGATGTGGTGATCGGGGTGCCACCGGGCCCTGGGAAGGAGGCCGTCACCGTGTTCGTCGTCAGCTTGGTGATGTCTGGCAGGTTGCAGAACACCTGATGGGACGTGCCTGCGGCGAGGTCGAAGGTGCCGGCGGCTGTGACGCACGAGGGTGTGACGGTGTCGGTGAGGGTGATGCCGGTGATGTTGACCGTGCCGTTGTTGGTGACGGTGATGCGCCAGTAGGCGGTGCCGTTCGGGGTGACGGTGGTGGTCTTCGCCCAGGGGCCGGGTCCGCCGTCACCGCAGTCGGCCGGGTTGGTGCTGGTGCAGACCTCCTTGTTGATGGCCAGGGACGGGACGTCGGCACTGGCTTCGGAGGGCGGTGTGGTGATGGGTGTTCCGCCGGGTCCTGGGAAGGAGGCCGTCACCGTGTTGGTCGTCAGCTTGGTGATGTCTGTCAGGTTGCAGAAGACCTGCTTCGACGCGCCTGCGGCGAGGTCGAAGGAGCCGGCGGCCGTCACGCAGGCCGGTGTGACGGCGTCGGTGAGGGTGATGCCGGTGATGTTGACCGTGCCGTTGTTGGTGACGGTGATCCGCCAGTACGCGGTGCCGTTCGGGGTGACGGTGGTGGTTTTCGCCCAGGGGCCGGGGCCGCCGTCACCGCAGTCGGCCGGGTTGGTGCTGGTGCAGACTTCCTTGTTGATCGTCAACGAGGGGACGTCGACGCTCGCCTCGGAGGGCGGTGTGGTGATCGGGGTGCCACCGGGCCCTGGGAAGGAGGCCGTCACCGTGTTCGTCGTCAGCTTGGTGATGTCTGGCAGGTTGCAGAACACCTGATGGGACGTGCCTGCGGCGAGGTCGAAGGTGCCGGCGGCTGTGACGCACGAGGGTGTGACGGTGTCGGTGAGGGTGATGCCGGTGATGTTGACGGGGCCGTTGTTGGTGACTGTGATGCGCCAGTAGGCGGTGCCGTTCGGGGTGACGGTGGTGGTCTTCGCCCAGGGGCCGGGGCCGCCGTCACCGCAGTCGGCGGCGTTGGCCGAGGTGCAGACCTCCTTGTTGATGACCAGGGACGGAACGTCGGCACTGGCCTCGGAGGGCGGTGTGGTGATGGGTGTTCCGCCAGGGCCGGGGAAGGACGCCGTGACGGTGTTCGTCGTTGACTGCGTGACACCCGGCAGGTTGCAGAACACCTGATGGGAGGCCCCTGCCGCCAGGTCGAACGTGCCAGCAGCTGTGACGCACGACGGCGTGACTGTGTCGGTGAGGGTGATGCCGGTGATGTTGACGGGGCCGTTGTTGGTGACGGTGATGCGCCAGTAGGCGGTGCCGTTCGGGGCGACGGTGGTGGTTTTGGCCCAGGGGCCTGCGCCTCCGGTGCCGCAGTCGGCCGGGTTTGTGCTGGTGCAGACCTCCTTGTTGATGACCAGGGACGGAACGTCGGCACTGGCCTCGGACGGGGGCGTGGTGATGGGTGTGCCGCCGGGTCCCGGGAAGGAGGCCGTGACGGTGTTGGTGGTGGATTGCGTGATGCCTGGCAGGTTGCAGAACACCTGATGGGAGGCCCCTGCCGCCAGGTCGAACGATCCGGCGGCCGTGACGCAGGCCGGCGTGACGGCGTCGGCGAGGGTGATGCCGGTGATGTTGACGGGGCCGTTGTTGGTGACGGTGATGCGCCAGTAGGCGGTGCCGTTCGGGGCGACGGTGGTGGTCTTGGCCCAGGGGCCTGCGCCGCCCTCGCCGCAGTCAGCGGCGTTCGCGGAGGTGCAGACCTCCTTGCTGATCGTCAGCGAGGGGATGTCGACGCTCGCTTCGGAGGGCGGTGTGGTGATGGGTGTTCCGCCGGGGCCGGGGAAGGACGCCGTCACCGTGTTCGTCGTTGACTGCGTGACACCCGGCAGGTTGCAGAACACCTGATGGGAGGCGCCTGCCGCGAGGTCGAACGATCCGGCGGCTGTGACGCACGACGGCGTCACGGTGTCGGTGAGGGTGATGCCGGTGATGTTGACGGGGCCGTTGTTGGTGACTGTGATGCGCCAGTAGGCGGTGCCGTTCGGGGCGACGGTGGTGGTCTTCGCCCAGGGTCCTGCGCCGCCCTCACCGCAGTCGGCGGCGTTGGCCGAGGTGCAGACCTCCTTGTTGATGGCCAGCGAGGGGACGTCGACGCTCGCTTCGGAGGGCGGTGTGGTGATGGGTGTGCCGCCGGGTCCCGGGAACGAGGCCGTCACCGTGTTGGTGGTGGATTGCGTGACGCCTGTCAGGTTGCAGAAGACCTGCTTGGAGGCGCCTGCGGCGAGGTCGAAGGTGCCGGCGGCTGTGACGCAGGCCGGTGTGACGGTGTCGGTGAGGGTGATGCCGGTGATGTTGACGGGGCCGTTGTTGGTGACGGTGATCCGCCAGTAGGCGGTGCCGTTCGGGGCGACGGTGGTGGTCTTCGCCCACGGGCCGGGGCCGCCGTCACCGCAGTCGGCCGGGTTTGTGCTGGTGCAGACCTCCTTGTTGATGACCAGGGACGGAACGTCGGCACTGGCCTCGGACGGCGGTGTGGTGATGGGTGTTCCGCCGGGGCCGGGGAAGGACGCCGTGACCGTGTTCGTCGTTGACTGCGTGACACCCGGCAGGTTGCAGAACACCTGATGGGAGGCGCCTGCCGCGAGGTCGAACGATCCGGCGGCTGTGACGCACGACGGCGTCACGGAGTCGGCGAGGGTGATGCCGGTGATGTTGACAGGGCCGTTGTTGGTCACCGTGACGCGCCAGTAGGCGGTGCCGTTCGGCGCGACGGTGGTGGTCTTCGCCCACGGGCCGGGGCCGCCCTCACCGCAGTCGGCGGCGTTGGCCGAGGTGCAGACCTCCTTGTTGATGGCCAGCGAGGGGACGTCGACGCTCGCTTCGGAGGGCGGTGTGGTGATGGGTGTTCCGCCGGGTCCCGGGAACGAGGCCGTCACTGTGTTGGTGGTGGATTGGGTGACGCCTGTCAGGTTGCAGAAGACCTGCTTGGAGGCGCCTGCGGCGAGGTCGAAGGTGCCGGCGGCTGTGACGCACGAGGGCGTCACGGTGTCGGTGAGGGTGATGCTGGTGATGTTGACGGGGCCGTTGTTGGTGACGGTGATCCGCCAGTAGGCGGTGCCGTTCGGCGCGACGGTGGTGGTCTTCGCCCAGGGGCCGGGGCCGCCGTCACCGCAGTCGGCCGGGTTTGTGCTGGTGCAGACCTCCTTGTTGATGGCCAAGGACGGAACATCGACGCTCGCCTCGGACGGCGGCGTGGTGATCGGGGTGCCACCAGGGCCGGGGAAGGACGCCGTGACGGTGTTCGTCGTTGACTGCGTGACACCCGGCAGGTTGCAGAACACCTGATGGGAGGCCCCTGCCGCGAGGTCGAACGAGCCGGCGGCCGTGACGCAGGCCGGTGTGACGGCGTCGGTGAGGGTGATGCCGGTGATGTTGACGGGGCCGTTGTTGGTGACGGTGATCCGCCAGTACGCGGTGCTGTTCGGGGCGACGGTGGTGGTCTTGGCCCACGGTCCCGCGCCGCCCTCGCCGCAGTCAGCGGCGTTCGCGGAGGTGCAGACCTCCTTGTTGATGGCCAGTGAGGGGACGTCGACGCTCGCCTCGGAGGGCGGTGTGGTGATGGGTGTTCCGCCGGGTCCCGGGAAGGAGGCTGTCACGGTGTTGGTGGTGGATTGCGTGACGCCTGTCAGGTTGCAGAACACCTGATGGGACGCGCCCGCCGCCAGGTCGAAGGTGCCGGCGGCTGTGACGCAGGCCGGTGTGATGGCGTCGGCGAGGGTGATGCCGGTGATGTTGACGGGGCCGTTGTTGGTGACGGTGATCCGCCAGTAGGCGGTGCCGTTCGGCGCGACGGTGGTGGTCTTCGCCCAGGGGCCGGGGCCGCCGTCACCGCAGTCGGCCGGGTTTGTGCTGGTGCAGACCTCCTTGTTGATGGCCAAGGACGGAACGTCAACGCTCGCCTCGGAGGGCGGCGTGGTGATCGGGGTGCCACCAGGCCCCGGGAACGAGGCCGTCACCGTGTTCGTCGTGGATTGGGTGACGTCGGTCAGGTTGCAGAAGACCTGTGTGGAGGCGCCTGCCGCGAGGTCAAAGGTGCCGGCGGCTGTGACGCAGGCCGGTGTGATCGCGTCGGCGAGGGTGATGCCGGTGATGTTGACCGGGCCGTTGTTGGTGACCGTGATGCGCCAGTAGGCGGTGCCGTTCGGGGCGATGGTGGTGGTCTTGGCCCACGGGCCTGCGCCTCCGGTGCCGCAGTCGGCCGGGTTGGTCGAGGTGCAGACCTCCTTGTTGATGACCAGGGACGGAACGTCAACGCTCGCTTCGGTCGGGGGCGTGGTGATCGGGGTGCCACCAGGGCCGGGGAAGGACGCCGTCACGGTGTTGGTGGTGGATTGGGTGACGCTGGTCAGGTTGCAGAAGACCTGTGTGGAGGCGCCTGCCGCGAGGTCAAAGGTGCCGGCGGCTGTGACGCAGGCCGGTGTGATGGCGTCGGCGAGGGTGATGCCGGTGATGTTGACCGGGCCGTTGTTGGTCACCGTGACCCGCCAGTAGGCGGTGCCGTTCGGCGCGACGGTGGTCGTCTTGGCCCACGGTCCCGGACCCCCGGTGCCGCAGTCGGCGGCGTTGGCGGAGGTGCAGACCTCCTTGTTGATGGCCAGCGACGGGACGTCGACGCTCGCCTCGGACGGCGGCGTGGTGATCGGGGTGCCACCAGGCCCCGGGAACGAGGCCGTCACCGTGTTGGTGGTGGACTGGGTGACGCCCGGGAGGTTGCAGAACACCTGCTGGGACGCGCCCGCCGCCAGGTCGAACGTCCCCGCGGCCGTCACGCACGAGGGCGTCACGGTGTCGTTCAGCGTGATGCCGGTGACGTTGACCGTGCCGGTGTTGGTGACGGTGATCCGCCAGTAGGCCGTCCCGTTAGGCGCCACGGTGGTGGTCTTCGCCCACGGTCCCGGTCCCCCGGCGCCGCAGTCGGCGGCGTTGGCCGAGGTGCAGACCTCCTTGTTGATGGCCAGCGACGGGACGACGGCGCTCGCCTCCGACGGCCCTGTCCTGACCGGTGTTCCGCCGGGGCCGGGGAAGGAGGCGGTCACCGTGTTCGTCGTCGACTGGGTGACGCCGGGGAGGTTGCAGAAGATCTGATGGGAGGCGCCCGCTGCGAGGTCGAACGTCCCGGCGGCTGTCACGCAGGACGGTGTGACGGTGTCGTCCAGGGTGATGCCGGTGATGTTGACCAGGCCGGTGTTGGTCGCGGTGATCCGCCAGTAGGCCGTCCCGCCGGGGGCGAGGGTGGTGGTTTTGGCCCATGGTCCGGGGCCGCCGGGCCCGCAGTCGGCGGCGTTGGTGGAGGTGCAGACCTCCTTGAGGATCTCCAGCTTCGGCGCGCACTCGGCGCCGGGGGTGACCTGGAGGGTGACGGTGTTGGAGGTGACGGGCGGCTGGCCGTTGGTGACGGCGGAGGCCTGGTTGGAGACGGCGGTGACGGAGCAGTCGGTGGAGACGGTGGTCTCGAAGCAGATCTGCGGCGCGTCGCCGACGAAGGTCACCTGCATCTGCGGGTGGTTGCCGGGGGTGAAGGACGACCCGTTGACGAGGGTGAGGTTGGCGATCACCTGGATCGGTGAGTCGCTGGTCGGGACGGATGAGATGTCCGCCGTCTCGGTGGTGGGGTTGAACGGGAAGGTGCCGATGGTGGTGCCGTCGGAGGCCAGGACGGTCACCGAGGACTGGGTGAAGTCGACGGTGGTGGGGTCGAGGCCGAGGAGGCTGACCGTGCCGTACGACCTCACGTGCCCGGTGGCCCCGTCGCAGTAGTACGCGGAGGGGTTGAGGCTGCCCTGGGCCTTGGTCTTCAGGCAGGGGGAGGCGCCGGTGATCGGGTCGATGGAGAACAGGTAGCCGGTGTCGCCGAGGCTGTACTTGCACTGGCCGTCGTAGGCGAAGCCGTACGGCCTGGTGTCGCCGCCGTTGACGTTGGGCGGGCCGTTGACGACGCCGTTGGTGCCGTACTGGGCGCAGGGGGCCTGGGTGTTCCAGTCGTAGCAGAACTCGGAGCTGTTGGAGGTGGGGGAGATGCTGAGGTAGATCCAGAACGGGAACTCGGTTTCGAGGTGTCCGTTGGGGGCGGTGATGGTGAGCGGCACCTGGAAGTTGGATTCGCCGGGGGCGACGTTTGTGCTGAGGAGGGTCTGCAGGCCGGGGGGCGCGGCGACGGGGTTGCCGGCGAAGTCGAAGCAGACGACGGTGCCGACGGGCGGGGTGACGGCCAGTTCGACGCCGCCGACCGCCGTGCAGACGCCGGTGACGGTGCCGGCCGTGTCGTACATCTCGAAGACGTTGTCGGCGCGGGCGGCTTCGGTGCCGGTCGGGGTGACGACGGTCTTGGGGGTGGCCCAGCCGGTGCACGCGGCGTTCGTCGACGGGTCGAAGCAGGACATCACCGTGGGCAGCGGGGCCAGTTGGTTGTCGGTGACGTAGATCTTGCCGTTGATGACCCGCATGATGCCGGCGTAGTCGCCGCTGAAGGCGACCTGGCCCTCGTTGGGCGGCAGGCCGATATTGAAGGTGCCGCAGGAGGAGTTGCCGACGGGGTCGTAGCAGAGGATCTCGCCGGTGCCGGAGACCGCGTAGATCAGCTGGTTGGGCGCCTGGACGACGCCTCCGATGACCAGGCCGGTGCCGGTCTGGAGCGGGGTGAGGCCGCAGCTGGTCTGGGCCTGGAGGTCGATGCAGCCGACGCCGATGAGTGCTTGCGTGACCCGGCTGATCGCGGCGTAGTACAGCCGGGAGCCGATCTGCACGTAGGTCGGGGTGCGGGTGCTGCCGATGTCGCCGGTGGTCGTGTCGGCGGCGGAGGAGTTCAGCGCCTGGGGCCAGGTGGCGGGGGCTCCGCTCGGGGTCGGGCAGGGGCCGTTGGTGAGCAGGTCGGTGCAGACCACGCTGGCCGTGTTGGAGAAGCCGTGGTGGTAGATGTTCCAGATCTCGGGGGTGGGGACGCCGTTGATGGTGGCGGTGTAGCGGATGGGGGTGAAGCCGTCGCCGCCGGTGGCGGTGTTGATCGGGGTGAACGGCGGCGGGATCTGGACCACTTGGCCGGTCGCCGGGGAGGAGAGCGTCGGATTGGTGGCCTGGACGACGTTGGTGGCGGCGCCCTGGTCGGTGCCGGAGAAGGTCGTGCCGCCGTCGGTGGACCACTGCTTGGTGAAGCCGGGGGGCACCTGCAGTGAGCCGGGGACGTAGGACTGGGTCTGCGGTGTGCTGCCGGGGCCGCCCTGGATGGCGTCGGTGACGGTGGTGCTGACCGGTGCGCCGTCGGGGTTGGTCGCGGAGACGACCCAGCGGACGGTGTCGCCCTGGGCGGTCTGGGTGGTGCTGCCGGTGGTGGTGTCGGTGCCGGTCTTCGCCAGGGTCACGGGCTGCTGGCGGACGTCGTGGCGGCCGTTCCGCTGGTCGGCGGGGGCGGCCGTCGTGCCGGTGGCGGGGGTGCGGGGGTCACGGCTCGGCGCGTGTGCCACGGCGGGGGCGGCGAAGGAGCCGGAGGCCGTGGCGAACGCGAGGAGGAGGGTGAGCACGGCCCCGATGAGGCGGTCGCGGAGCGTGTCCATCCCGGGTCGGCTTCCGTGTCGGCGGCCGCGTCGACTTCGCTCGTGTCCGCTGGTGGCTGGACAGCGCCTCATGACGATTCCCTTCGGTCGAGCGGTCCGGTGTCACGCGGTGGGCTGCACAGCGGTGGGTTGGACGGCGGTGGGTTGGACGGCGGTGGGTTGGACGGCGCGGGGTGGATGGCGGTGGTGACGGGCACGGGGGTCGGGGAGCGGATGCGGGGTGTTGTTGACCCAATACGGACAGTGACCGTACGGGCGTAGTATGCGTGCCGAAAATCCGATAAACGGCATTAACGTGCCCGAGTGGCACGACGGTTCACCCGGATGCGCCGGGGAGGCCGCCCAGGTGGCGGGCGGGCTGTGAGGCCCGGGTGAAGGTCATGGGTAGGGCCGGTGATCAGCCGTTGATCGGGCGTAGACGACGAGCCTGGAGCATCGGGACCCGGAGGGAACCGGTCCGGAGGCCACAGCCTGATCGCCGGGTCCCCGTACGGCCGGACCACGGGCCGTACGGGCGCCCGTGGCTGACGCCGCCACCGGTCCCGACGCCAGGAGGAGTCCGGACCACGAAGGGCAGACGAGGCATGGACGGCGGGCTGTCGGTGCAAGCGGTGAGAACGGCGGCGGGTTTCGGCGAGCTGCTGCGGCTACGGCGCGAGCGAATCGGGCTGACGCAGCAGTGCCTGGCGGATCACGCGACCCTGAGCGTGCGGGCGATCCGGGACATGGAGAGCGGCCGGGTGCGACGGCCCCGCAACGAGACCGTCCGGCTGCTGGCGGACGCGCTGCGGCTGGAGGGCCGCAGCCGGACGGACTTCGAGGAGGCCGCCCGCCGGCAGCAGGCCGCGGACGAGCCGGGGGACGAGCCGGCCGCCCCGCCGGTGGCGCGCGGGGCGATCGTCGGCCGGGAGGCGGAGGCCGAGGTGCTGGCCGACGCCTTCGCCGTCCACGGGGACCGGCTGGTCTCGCTGGTCGGCCTCGGCGGGGTGGGCAAGACCCGGCTCGCTCTGGAGGTGGCCCGCCGACTGCACCTGGCCGTCCGCTGGTCGGTGCGCTGGGTGGACTGCGGCGGCGGCCCGCACCCGTGGCGCGGGCGGCTGGACGACCTCGTCCGGGACATCGGCGAGCGGCCCGCCCTGCTGGTGCTGGACGGCGCCGACGGCGGGGTGGACGCCGGGCAGCTGGACGGGCTGTTCCGCCACTGCCCCGGGCTGCGGGTGCTGATCACCGCCCGGGAGGCCCGGCCGCTGCCCGGCGGCCAGGTCATCCCGCTCGCGCCGCTGCCCGTACCGGACCCCGAACTCGACGCCGAGCCCGAGGCGTTGGCGCAGGTCGGGGCCGTCCGGCTGCTGCTCTCGCACCTGTGCCGGCTGCGGCCCGGCTACACCCTGGAGCGCTCCGAGGCGCCCGCCGTCGCGGAGCTCTGCCGCCGACTGGACGGCCTGCCGGGCGCGTTGGAGCGGGCGGCGGGCTGGGCGCTGGTGCGGTCCACCGCCCAGCTGGTGGCCGGGCTGGCGGCCGTCCCGTTCACGCTGGCGGCGCCGCCGGTGGTGTTCGGTGCGCGCGGTGACCTGCGGGACGACCTGGAGCCGGCGATCCTCCGCCTGACGGACCGTCAGCGCGCCCTGCTGGAAGTGCTGGTGGACGAGCCCGGGGACTGGTCGGGGGAGGATGCGGTGGTCCGCAGCGGCTGGACGCTGCAGACCTGCCTGGCCACGGTGCACGAGCTGCTGTCGCGGGGGCTGATCCGCAGCGTGCCCTCCCGGGACGGCGTGCGCTTCACCGTCCTCAACCTGTGCCGCCGGCTGGTCCGGGAGGAGCCCGGGCCGCGGCTCGCGCCGGCCGGGGACGTCCCGCTGCTGGCGGCCGCGGGCTGACCGGTTCTGCCGCCGGCCGACCCATTCTGCCGCTTAATGCCGCCGGAGCTGCCGCTTGCCGGGCCCGATCGTTCCTAGCGTTCTCCGTGGGGCCGGGCCGCCGCGCAGAACGCGACGGAACGCCATCGAGGATCACTACCGGTGAGGGCGGAGTCGTGGAGCACGGGAATGCCGAACAGAACGGTCCGGGCGGTCTGGACGTCGTCGTGACGACGACGGCCTCGGACTCGCACACCTGGAACCTGGTGTACCTCCAGTTCCTGCTGGAGGAGATGGGCCACCGGGTGACGAACCTGGGCGCGTGCGTCCCGGACGCGCTGCTGCTCTCCGAATGCCGCCGGGCCGAACCGGACCTGATCGTGATCAGCAGCGTCAACGGGCACGGCCACCAGGAGGGCCTGCGGGTGATCGAGGCCCTCCGCGCCTGCCCGGAGCTGCGGAGCACCCCGACCGTCATCGGCGGCAAGCTCGGCATCGCCGGGGCCGACGACCCGGACCGCGAACGCGCGCTGCTGGCGGCCGGGTTCGACGCGGTCTTCGAGGACGGCGCCGCGGTGGCCGGGTTCCGCGCCTTCGTCGGCGGACTGCGCTCCGGGGTGCTGCTGTGACGGCTCCCGCCGGGGCCGGTCCCGCCGGGTTCGGTTCCGCGGCGGCCGGTCCTGAACGGGCGGGCCCCGCCGGGACGGGCTTCGGCGCGTTCGTGGCGCAGGCCGCCGAGGCGGGCGCGCTGGTGGTCCAGCCCCGGATGGGCATGGCGGAGGCGGCCCCGATGCGGGCGGGCCTGCTCGCCACCCGGGGCGCGGCCGCCGTCACCGTCGGCACCATCACCCTGGACAGCTACACCCGCACCGGCGACCTCGCGGCCGCCCGGCGCGCCCTGGCCGCCGGGGCGGGCCTCAACGGCTACCCGATCGCCACCCACCCCGTCGAGGTCACCCGGGCGGTGCTGCGCGGGGTGGCGGACGCGGGCTTCCCGGTGCAGGTCCGGCACGGCTCGGCCGCACCGGAGCGGATCGTCGAGGCGCTGTTGGCGGCCGGCCTGGACGCCACCGAGGGCGGACCGGTCTCCTACTGCCTGCCGTACGGCCGCACCCCGCTCCACGAGGCGGTGGCCCGTTGGCGTCGCGGCTGCGAACTTCTGTCCTCCGTCCGGGAGTTCGGCGCCGAGCCGCACCTGGAGACGTTCGGCGGCTGCCTGATGGGCCAGCTCTGCCCGCCCTCGCTGCTGATCGCCGTCAGCGTGCTGGAGGCGCTGTTCTTCCGTCGGCACGGGCTGCGCAGCATCTCGCTCAGCTACGCCCAGCAGGCCGACGCCCGCCAGGACGAGGAGGCGCTGGCCGCGCTCGGCCGGATCGCGGGGGAGCTGCTCACCGACGTCGACTGGCACCTGGTGGTGTACGCGTACATGGGCGTGTACCCGCGCTCGCCCGGCGGTGCGCGGCTGCTGCTGGAGGACGCGGCGCGGCTCGCGGTGCGCGGCGGCGCGGCCCGGCTGATCGTCAAGACCACGGCCGAGGCGCACCGCATCCCGACCGTCGCCGAGAACGTCCGGGCGCTGGAGGCCGCCGCCGCGGCCGCCACGGCGGAGCGGGCCCGGCCCCCGGCATCCGGCCGCCGTCCCGCCGTGCCGCCGGACACCGGGATCGAGGCCGAGGCCAGGGCGCTGATCGGCGCGGTGCTCGACCTAGACGCCGACGTCGGGCGGGCCCTGGTACGGGCGTTCGCGGCCGGCTACCTGGACGTGCCGTACTGCCTGCACCCCGACAACGCCGGGCGCACGCGCAGCTCGCTGGGCCCGGACGGGCGGCTGTACTGGTCCTCGGTCGGCTCGATGCCGATCGCCGGGCTGGGCGAGCGCGGCCGCGCGCCGATCCCCGGCTCGGCCGGGCTGCTCGCCGCCCTCTCCCACGTCCAGCGGAGCTACGACGGCCGGGCCCGGTACGCCGCCGCCTCCGCGTCCGCGTCCGCCGCCCGGGGCCTGCCCGTCGCGCGCTGAGCCGCCGCCCCGCCGAGCCGCCCGCGCTCCAGCCGTCCCGCCCGGCCGGCGCTCCACCACCGACGACCGCCCGCGCCCCCGACGGCGGACCACGGCCCCCGAGAGAAGAGGACTCCGACCATGCCCGACGCCACCCCCCTGCCCCCGACCGATCCGGGCCGGCACCTGACCGCCCCGACCACCCGCAGCGCGCTGCGGATCCAGCAGCACCTGCTGTCCGCCGCCCGCGAGTTCCTGCGCGGCCGGGGCTTCACCGAGCTGCTGCCGCCGATCATCGGCCCGGTCACCGACCCCGGCGCGCGCGGCTCCAAGCAGGTGGACATCGACTTCTACGGCCACCGCTACAAGCTGATGACCAGCGCGATCCTGTACAAGCAGGCCTCGCTGCTCGCCTTCGACAAGATCTTCTGCATCGCCCCGAACGTCCGTCTGGAGCCGCTGGAGACCGCCGGGACGAGCCGGCACCTGGCCGAGTTCCACCAGCTGGACGTGGAGGCGGCCGGCGCGAGCCGGGACGACGCCGTCCGGCTGGCCGAGGAGCTGGTGGTGCACATCGTCGGCAGCACGGTCCGCGAGCTGCCCAAGGAGTTCGCCGAACTCGGCCGGGACCCGCAGGCGTTCGCCGACCTGCTGAAGGGCTCCTTCGGCCGCGTCCGGCACGCCGAGGCGGTCGCCGAACTGCGCGGGATCGGGCACCCGCAGAGCCTGGACGCCGAACTCGACTGGGAGGGCGAGGCGTTGCTGTCGGCCCGGCGCGACCGGCCGTTCTTCGTCACCGACTACCCGAAGGGCTCGCGCGGCTTCTACGACCGCGAGCACCCGCAGGACCCGGGCCTGCTGCGGAACTTCGACCTGCTCGCGCCCGAGGGCTACGGCGAGCTGTGCAGCGGCAGCCAGCGCACCAACGACTACGCGGAGATCGTCACCCGGATGCGGGAGACCGGCGAGAACCCGCAGAAGTACCGCTGGTACCTGGACCTGGTGCGCGAGGGCGTGCCGGCCAGCGCGGGCTTCGGCATCGGCGTCGAGCGGCTCACCCGGTACGTCGCCGGGCTGGACGCCGTCTGGCAGGCCAGCGCGTTCCCCAAGGTCGCCGGGGTGGTGTCGCCATGAGCGACCTGACCGCGCCGGGGTTCCCGGAGGAGGAGGTCCGGCGGCGGGCCCGGGCCGGGGCGGCCGCCGTGTTCCCGCCCGCCGAGGAGTACGGGCGGGTGCTGTTCGGCGCCGGCGCGGCCGAGGAGGCGGCGCCGTCCGACGCCCTCGACGCCCTGCGGATCGTCCCACCGCTGTTCCTGCCGCAGCGGCTCGCCAAGCTGATCGACCTGGGCCGCGAGCCCGACTACCGGGACGTCGAACTCGCCACCGCCATCGGCGGGTTCGCCTCCGCGCTGCCGGTGTACGTCTCCGCGACCGGCTCCACCCGGGCGGCCGGCGGCGACCTCGGACTGGCCCTCAGCCGGCAGGCCGGGGCGCTCGGGATCCCGATGGTGATCGGCGAGAACGTGGTGCCGGTCAACGGCTACGGCCGGCTCGGCGAGGCCGCCGACCGCACCCTGCTCGGCCGGCTGCGCGCCTACGGCGAGGAACTCCCGGACGGGCTCGGCGGGGTGGCCGTCCAGCAGAGCACCGAGGACGCCGACGCCGAGGTGTGGAACCTCGTCCACAGCGACCCGGCCGCCCTGCCGCTGCTCGAATCCGGGCGGCTGGCCTTCGAGTTGAAGGTCGGCCAGGGCGCCAAGCCGGGCCTGGGCGGGATGACCGTGCTGGACGCGGAGGCCGCCGCCGCGCTCGGCGACCGCTTCGGGCTCGACCCGCTGTTCGGCGACGGGCGGGTGCTGCGCGCCGCCACCCCGGGCACCTTCACCGCGGAGATCCTGCGCCAGCAGATCCGGCTGATGCGCAACAACTACCCGCGGGTGCGGATCTGGGTGAAGCTCTACCCCGGCCGGGACGTGGCCGAGGCCGCCCGGGTGGCGCACGAGGCCGGGGCGGACGCCGTCGTGGTGGACGGCGCGGAGGGCGGCACCGGCTGGGCGCCGGGGGTGTTCCTGCCGCACGTCGGCCTGCCGCTCGCGGAGTGCCTGCGCCGGCTGGCGGTCGTGCCGCCGCCCTGCCTGCTGGTCTCCGGGCGGATCTGGGAGGGCGCCCGGGCGGTCAAGAGCCTGGCGCTGGGGGCCCGCGCGGTGGGCCTCGGGCGGGCGGCGCTGCTCGCCGTCGCGGAGGACCGGGAATCCGGGCTCCGCCGTTTCACGGAATGCCTGGCGCTGGAACTCCGGCTGCTGATCAGCGCGCTCGGGAAGTACTCCCCGGAGGCCCTGGAAGAGGCGGACGTCTGGTCCCCCGGGAATTCCGGAATCCCCCTCGGCCGGTAGCCCTGGCCTGCTCGGGAAGCGGCAGAAGGAAACTGCCGACTTCCTTCCGCCCGTTCTGCCGATAGGGCCTTCGTAATCCCCCTATCGCCTTCTTCGCCGATTCCTCTCACGATCTGGGGCTGGATGATGTCCTCTCGCGGTTTTCCCGTCGAATTCACGGCGCCCGCATTCGCGCCGTTCGCCTCCGCCGTCGCGCGCTTCCCGGGGCGGCCGGCCGTCCGGGCCGGGGCCCGGACCGTCGGCTACCGGGAGCTGGACGGACTGAGCGCCGCCCTCGCCGCCCGGCTCGCCCCCGGGCGGACGGTCGCCGTGACCGGCCGCGACCGGCTGGACCACGTGGTCGCGCTGCTGGCGGCGCTGCGGGCGGGTGCCACCTACCTGCCGCTGGACCGGGAGGCGCCCGAGGAGCGCAACCGCTGGATCGTCGAGGACGCCGGGGCCGGGCTCGCCCTCGACGGCGAGGAGCTCACCGAGCTCGGCGAAGGGAAGGGCGCGGGCGCCGGCTACGTCATCTACACCTCCGGCACCACCGGCCGCCCCAAGGGCGTGCACGTCCCGCTCGCGGCCCTGACCGGCCACCTGGCCGGTGTGGTCGAGGCCCTCGGCCTGACCGAGCGGGACGTGGTGCTGCAGTTCGCCCGTCCGACCGTGGACGTGGCCGTGGAGCAGGTGCTCGGCGCGCTGTCCGCCGGGGCCTGCCTGGTCCTGCCGGAGCAGCGGCTGCTCGCCCCGGCCGCGCTGCTGGAACTGCTGGACGCCGAGGGCGTCACCGTCGCCAACCTGGCCGCGGGCTACTTCCAGGACGTGGTGGCGGCGCTGGGCGGCCGGGTGCCGCGCACCCTGCGGCTGATGGTCTCCGGCAGCGACAAGCTGGAGCCGGCCACCGCCGCCGCCTGGTGGGCGGCGACCGGGGTGCCGCTGCTGAACGCGTACGGTCCGACCGAGACGGTGGTCACCGCCACCGTCCACCGGCTCGACGGCGGTCAGGAGCAGCCGGGCGCCCGGGTGCCGATCGGCACCGCCGTCGGCGGGCGGCTGCTGCACGTGCTCGACGAGCGGCTGCGGCCGGTGCCGCCCGGCGAGGCCGGTGAACTGTACGTCGGCGGGCCGCTGTTGGCCTCCGGCTACCTCGGCCGCCCGGGCCTGACCGCCGGCCGCTTCGTCGCCGACCCGTTCGCGGACCCGGACGGCCCCGGGGGTGCCCGGATGTACCGCACCGGCGACCTGGTGCGCCGAGCCGCCGGGGAGGGCCCGCTGGAGTTCCTCGGCCGCACCGACCACCAGGTGAAGATCCGCGGCTTCCGGGTCGAGCCCGGTGAGGTCGAGCAGGTGCTGGCCGGCCACCCCGGCGTCACCGGCTGCGTGGTGGTGGCGCACGAGGGCCGGCTGGCCGCGTACGTCACCGGCGCCGCGCCGGGGTACGCCGAGGCCCGGGCCTGGCTGGCCGAGCGGCTGCCCGAGCACATGGTCCCGGCGACGCTCACCGCGCTGGAGGCCTTCCCGCTGACGGCCGGCGGCAAGGTGGACCGCGCGGCGCTGCCCGAGCCGCGGACGGCGCCGGAGGGCCGGGCGGCCGGCCGCCCGCCGCGCACCCCCGCCGAGCAGCTGATCGCGGCGGTCTGGGCGGACGTGCTCGGGGTGCCGGAGGTCGGCGCCGACGACAACTTCTTCCACCTGGGCGGCGATTCGCTGACCGCCGTACGGGTGGTGGGCCGGGTCTTCGACGTCTTCGGCATGGTGTCGCCGTACACCATCTTCGACGCGCCGACCCTGGCCGGGTTCGCCGCCGCGGTGACCTCCGCGACCGGCGGCGCGCGCCCGGCCCCGGTGCGCTCGGGCGCCGCCGAGGCCCCGCTGTCGAAGTTCCAGCGCGGCCTGTGGTTCCTCGACCAGTGGAACCCGGACGCGCCGACCTACGTGGTGCCCTGGGTGTTCCACTTCTCCGGGCCGGTCGACCCCGAGCTGCTGCGGCGGGCGCTGGCGGGGGTGGTGGAGCGGCACGAGAGCCTGCGGACCACCTTCGAGCTCGCCGAGGACGGCCCGCGCCAGATCGTCCACCCCTCCGTGGAGCTGCCGTTCACGCTCACCGAGACCACCGCCGACCGGGTGGACGAGCTGGTCGCCGAGGCCGCGCTGGAGCCCTTCGACCTGGCGCGGGGACCGCTGGTGCGGGCCCGGGTCTTCCGGGCCGGCGGGGCGACCACGCTGCTGCTGCTCCTCCACCACATCGTCTGGGACGAGGGCTCGCTGCCCGTGCTGGAGGCCGAACTCCAGGAGCTGTACGCCGCGCTGGCCGAGGGCCGCCCGGCCGAGCTGCCGGAACTCGCCGTCCAGTACGGCGACTACGCCGCCTGGCAGTACCAGGACGACACCGCGGAGAAGCAACTCGACTACTGGCGCGAGCAGTTGCGCGACGCGCCGACCACCGACGCGCTGGCGCCGGACCGCCCCCGCCCCGAGGAGCAGGCCTTCCGCGGCGCCTTCCACCGCTTCGCCATGCCCGATCCGGTGGCCGAGGCCGTCCGGGCGCTCGCCCGCAGCGAGGACGCCACCCCGTTCATGGTGCTGCTGGCCGGGCTGGCGCTCACCCTGCACCGCCGCTCCGGGCAGCGCGACCTGGTCCTCGGCTCGCCGGTGAACGCCCGCGGCCGGGCCGAACTCGACGGCCTGATCGGCTACTTCGTCAACCTGCTGCCGCTGCGGCTGAAGCTGGAGGAGGGCACCTCCTTCCGCGAGCTGGTCCGGCACGTGCGCGAGGTGTCGATCGGCGGCTACCGGCACCAGGAGGTGCCCTTCGACGACATCGCGAACGCCGTGCTCGACGAGCGCCCCGAGGACCGCAACCCGCTCTGCCAGGTGCTGCTGGAGCTGCACCCGCTGGACCCCCGGCCGTTCACGGTCGGCGGGCACGCCGTCACCCGCTCCCTGCACTCCAACCCGGTCTCCCGCTTCGACCTGTCCGTCTCGGTGGACGACCTCGGCACCGGCTTCACCGGCCGCTTCGAGTACGACAGCGACCTCTTCGACCCGGCCACCATGGCCGGCCTGTGCGAGGAGTGGCTGGGCGCCCTGGCCGCCGCCGTCGAGGTGCCGGTGCACGCCCTGTTCGAGGCGCGGGCCGCCCGCGAGCCGGGCGCCGTCGCCCTGGTGTCCGGCGAACGCGCCGTCGGTTACGGCGAGTTGAACGCCGCCGCGAACCGGCTCGCCCGCCACCTGGCGGGCCTGGGCATCGGCCGCGGCGACACCGTCGCCGTGCTGACCGAGCGCGGGCCGGAGCTGGTCACCGCCCTGCTGGCGGCTCTCAAGACCGGCGCCGCGTACACCCTGCTCGACCCGGACTTCCCGGCCGAGCGGCTGGCCGGCGCCGTCGCCGACACCGGCGCCGCCACGGTGGTCACCCACCGGCACGCCACCGTGCCGTTCGCCGGCCCCGGCCAGGTGGACCTGGACGCCTCGGCCGCCGACCTCGCCCGGTACCCGGCCCACGACCTCGGCCTGCCGGTCGACGGCGCCGACCTCGCCACCGTGATGTTCACCTCCGGCTCCACCGGCCGCCCCAAGGGCGTCGCCGTCCCGCACCGCGCGCTCACCACCACCTACCTCGGCCAGGACTACGCCCGCTTCGGCCCCGACGAGGTCTGGCTGCAGTGCTCGCCGGTCTCCTGGGACGCCTTCGCGCTGGAGCTGTACGGCGCGCTCTGCTTCGGCGGCACCTGCGTCCTCCAGCCCGGCCAGCGCCCCGACCCGCAGACCGTCGCCGAGCTGACCCGCCGCCACGGCGTCACCCAACTCCAGCTCTCCGCCAGCCTGTTCAACTTCCTGCTGGAGGAGTTCCCGGAGACCTACGACGGCCTGAAGCTCGCCTTCACGGCCGGCGAGCGGGCCTCCACCACCCATGTCGCCAAGGCCCTGGAGGCCTACCCGGGCCTGGTCGTCGCCAACGGCTACGGCCCGGTGGAGAGCCTCGGCCTGACCACCTGCCACCGGGTCGGCCCCGCCGACGCCGCCGGCGGCTCCATCCCGATCGGCGTCGCGCTGCACGGCAAGGGCGTCCTCGTCCTGGACGAGCGGCTGCGCCCCGTCGCGCCCGGGGTGACCGGCGAGCTGTACGCCACCGGCGGCGGCCTCGCCCACGGCTACCTCGGCCGGCCCGCCCTGACCGCCGAACGCTTCGTCGCCTCCCCGTACGGCGCCCCCGGCGAGCGCCTCTACCGCACCGGCGACCTCGGCCACCGCACCGCCGAGGGCCTGCTGGAGGTCACCGGCCGGATCGACGACCAGGTCAAGATCCGCGGCTTCCGGGTCGAACCCGGCGAGATCGAGGACGCGCTCACCCGCCACCCGGCCGTCCGGGAGGCCGCCGTCGCAGTCCACGAGCCCGCCCCCGGCGACCGCCGGCTCGCCGCCTACGTCACCGTCGCCGCCGGCGCCCCCGGCCCGGACGCCCTGCTCGACCACCTGGCCGGCCTGCTGCCCGAGCACATGCTGCCCGCGACCCTGGACGTCCTGGCCGCGCTGCCGCTCAACCACAACGGCAAGGTGGACCGCAAGGCGCTGCCCGCCCCCGCCGGGCGCCCGGCCGCCTCCGACGAGGACGCGACGGCCGACGAGGCCGCCGACCCGCTGACCGAGGCCGAACGCCTGGTCGCCGAGGCGGTCCGCGAGGTGCTCGACCTCGCCGAGGTCGGCCGCGAGGACAACTTCTTCCGGATCGGCGGCAACTCGCTGGCCGCCGTCCGGGTCGCGATGCGGCTGTCCCGGGAGACCGGCAGCCGCGTCCCCCCGCAACTGGTGTTCCGGGCCCGGACCGTGAGCGCCATCGCCGAACGGCTGGCCGCCCGGTGACCGGCCGCACCGCACACGAAGGGAACGAGGCCGTGAGCCCGTCCGACCACCCGGCGCGCACCGCGCCCGTCTCCGGGCTGCAACGCGGCCTCTGGTTCCTCGACCGCCTCGACCCGAAGGCCGTCACCTACTGCACCCCCTGGACCCTCGACGTCACCGGCCCGCTCGACCTCGCGCTGCTCCGACGCGCGCTGGACGCCGTCACCGCCCGGCACGAGACCCTGCGCACCACCTTCGCGCTGCACCCCGACGGCCCCCGCCAGCACGTGCACCACCGCCTCGCCGTGCCGCTCGCGGAGACCGACCTGCGGGACCACCCCGACCGGGCCGCGCGCCTGGAGGAGCTGCTCGCCGCCCGCTGCGCCGAGCCCTTCGACCTGGCGGCCGGCCCGCTGCTGCGCGCCGAGGCCTTCCGGCTCGCGGACGAGCGCACCACCGTGCTGTTCACCGTCCACCACATCGTCTGGGACGGCTGGTCCGCCGAGGTCTTCGAGCGCGAACTCGCCGAGCTGTACGACGCGGCGCTGCGCGGCCGGGAGGCCGAACTGCCGGAGCTGACCGTGCAGTACGCCGACCGCGCCGAGGAGGAGCTCGGCACCTCCTACGAGGAGCACCTGACCTACTGGAAGGAGCAGCTGGACGGCACCCCCGCGCTGCTGGAGCTGCCCACCGACCGGCCCCGGCCCGCCGAGCGCGGCGCGGCCGGCCGCACCGAGGGGTTCGACCTCGCCCCGGGGACGGCGGCGCGGGTCCGCGCCCTGGCCGAGACCGAGGGCGTCACCCCGTTCACCGTCCAACTGGCCGCCTTCGCCCTGCTGCTGAACCGCTGGACCGGCGCCGACGACCTGGTGGTCGGCACCCCGGTCACCACCCGCGACCGGCCCGAACTGGAGCACCTGCTCGGCTACTTCGTCAACCTGCTGCCGCTGCGCCTGCGGCTCGCGCCCGCGCTGAGCTTCCGGGACCTGCTGGAGCACGTCCAGGACGTCGCCTTCGAGGCGTACGGCTACCTCGACCTGCCCTTCGACCAGATCGTCGACCGGCTCGGCGCCGCCCGCAGCGCCCAGCACCCGCCGCTGGTCCAGGTGGTGTTCGGCGCCCACGGCGAGGACCGCACCCCGCTGGCGCTCGGCCCGGCGGCCACCGCCCGGAGCCGGGTGCGCTCCAACGGCACCAGCAAGTTCGACCTCACCTGGTCCGTCTTCGACGGGGGAGACGGCGGCGAGCTGCGCGGCGAGGCCGAGTACCGCAGTGAGCTGTTCGACCCGCAGACCGTCCGCCGGCTGGCCGCCGAGTTCGACGCCCTGCTCGCCGCGGCCCTGGACGACCCCGACGCCACCGTGCTGCGGCTGACCACCCGCCCCGCCGAGGGGGCCGCGGCCACCGACACCCCCGGCCACTGCCTGCACCACCTGTTCGAACGGGCCGCCGACGCCCACCCCGACCGGCCCGCCGTCAGCGACCCCGACCGCACCCTGGGCTACGCCGAACTCGACCGCCGGGCCAACCGCCTCGCGCACGCCCTGCGCGCCCGCGGCGCCGGCCCCGGCGACCGCGTCGGCATGCTGCTGGACCGCACCGCCGACGTCCTGGTCACCGTCCTCGGCGTGCTCAAGACCGGCGCCGCCTACGTGCCCGTCGACCTGGCCGCCCCCGCCGACCGCGCCGCGCTGGTCTTCGGCGACACCGGCGTCGCCCTGGTCGTCACCGACCGCCCGGACCTGGTGCCCGAAGGCCCCTGGCAGGCCTACGACCTGACCGCCGAGGCCGCCGACCTGGCCGCCCGCCCCGACACCCGCCCGCCGGCCGCCGGCCGCCCCGGCGACGTCGCCTACGTCATCTTCACCTCCGGCTCCACCGGCCGCCCCAAGGGCGTCGCCGTCGCCCACGAGCACGTCAGCCGGCTGATGGCGGACGGCGAGCGGCACTTCGGCTTCGGCCCCCAGGAGACCTGGACGCTCTTCCACAGCTACGCCTTCGACTGGACGGTCTGGGAGATGTGGGGCGCCCTGCTGCACGGCGCCCGCCTGGTCGTCGTCCCGTACGTGACCAGCCGCTCGCCGGAGGAGTTCGCCGAGCTGCTGGCGGAGGAGGAGGTCTCGTACCTCTGCCTGACCCCCTCGGCGCTGCGCCAGCTGGAGCCGGTGCTGCGGCGCAGCCCGCGCGCCCTGCCCGCACTGAAGTGGATCATGCTGGGCGGGGAGGCGCTGGACCCGGCCGTCGTCCAGCGCTGGTTCGAACTCGACCCGCCGCCCCCGGCCCGGCTGTGCAACCTGTACGGCATCACCGAGACCACCGTCCACGTCACCACCCACGACCTGGCCGGCAGCGCCGGCTTCGAGCGCAGCCTGATCGGCACGCCGATGCCGCACCTGAGCGCCCAGGTCCTGGACGACTGGCTGCGGCCGGTGCCGCCCGGCGCGGCCGGCGAGCTGTACATCGGCGGCGGCAGCCTCGCCCACGGCTACTGGGGCCGCCCCGGCCTCACCGCCGGGCGCTTCGTCGCCGACCCGTACGGCCCGCCCGGGGCCCGGCTCTACCGCACCGGCGACGTCGCCCGGCGGCTGCCCGGCGGCGGGCTGGAGTACATCGGGCGCGCCGACTTCCAGGTCAAGCTGCGCGGCTTCCGGATCGAACTCGGCGAGATCGAGAACGCGCTCGCCGCCCACCCGGACGTGGACGCCTGCGTCGTCACCGTGCACGAGGACCGCCTCGCCGCGTACGTCACCGGACGCGAGCCCGCCGACGTCCGCGCCTTCCTCGGCCGCTCGCTGCCCCCGTACATGGTCCCGGCGAGCTTCACCGTGCTGGAGTCGCTGCCGCTGACCGTCAACGGCAAGGTGGACCGCGCCGCGCTGCCCGCCCCCGGCCAGCGGGCCACCGCCACCGGAGGCCGGCACGTCGAGCCGCGCACCCCGGAGGAGGAGGCCTTCGCCGCCGTCTGGACGGAGGTCCTCGGGGTGGACGGCATCGGCGTCCACGACGACTTCTTCCACCTCGGCGGCGACTCCATCCGGGCCGTCCAGCTGGCCGGCGCGCTGCACGAGCGCGGCTGGGGGCTGAGCCTGCGGGACGTCTTCAACGCCCCCACCGTCGCCGCCCTGCTGCCGCTCGCCGAGCCCGTCACCCAGGGCCCGGACGCCCACGAGCCCTTCGCCCTGGTCACCCCCGAGGACCGCGCCGACCTGCCGCCCGGTCTGGTCGACGCCTACCCGATGGTGTCCATGCAGCTCTCCATGGTCTTCCACATGGAGATCGCCGGCGGCACCGACAGCTACCACAACGTCAACTCCTACAAGATCTCCGGCGACCTCGACGAGCAGGCCTTCCGCCGCTCCGTCGCCGAGGCCATGGACCGCCACGCCGTGCTGCGCACCGGCCTGGACCTGTCCGGCTACGGCGAACCGCTGCAGCTCGTCCACGGCCGGCTGCCCGCCCCCGTCGAGTTCGCCGACCTGCGCGGCGCCGCCGAAGCGGACCAGGACGCCGCGATCCGCGAGGTGTTCGACACCCACCGGTGGACGCCCTTCGACCTCACCGCGCCGCCGCTGTTCCGGATCACCGTGCAGCGCCTCGCCGAGGACGCCTTCCAGCTCACCGTCTCCGAGCACCACGCGATCCTCGACGGCTGGAGCTTCACCTCGCTGCTCACCGAGATCCTGGAACGCCACACGGCCATCGCCGAGGACCCGCTCGGCGCGCCCGCCCCGCCGCCGCGCACCGCCTTCCGCGACTTCGTGGCCGTCGAACGGCAGGCCGCCGGGGACGAGCGCTCGCTCGCCTACTGGCGCGAGCGGCTGGACGGCGTCAGCGGCCAGTCCTTCCCCGGCAGCGAGTCCGTGCACGAGGCGCCGCGCACCGTCGAACGGGTGCTGCCGGAGGCGCCCGGACAGTTGCGCGACGTCGCCGACGCGCTCGGCGTGCCGGTCAAGTCGGTGGCGCTCGCCGCCCACCTGCACGCCCTCGCCGCCGTCACCGGGCGTCGGCGCGTCACCACCGGCCTGGCCGTCAACGGCCGGCTGGAACGGCTCGGCGGCACCGAGGTGTACGGGCTGTTCCTCAACACCGTCCCGCTGAGCTGCGAACCCACCGACGACCTGCTCGCCCTGGTCCGCGAGGTCCACCGGGAGGAGCTGGACATGATGCCGCACCGCCGGGTGCCCTTCGCCCGCCTCGCCCGGCTGATGACCGACACCGCGCTGGACAGCCAGTTCGGCTACCTGCGCTTCCACGCCCTCGGCCGGCTCAGCTCGGCCCGCATCGTGGACGGCCGGATCGGCACCGAGCCGACCCTGCGCCACGAACCCAACAGCTTCACCTTCGGCGCCTCGGTCATCCAGGACCCGGTCACGCAGCGGGTGCTGCTCGCCGTGGACCACCAGCGCTCGCTGGTCGCCGACCACACCGCCGAGCAGTTCATCGACACCTACGCCGCCGCCCTGCACACCATGGCCGCCGCCGCCCGAGAGTCCTGAGGAGCCGTCATGACCGATCTGCTGGACCGCCTGCGCGACACCGTCGCCGCCCACCCCGGGCGCACCGCCGTCCTGGCCGGCGCCGACCGCCTGGACTTCGCCGAACTCGACCGCCGCACCGCCGCCCTGGCCCGCGCCCTGCGCGAGCGCGGCGTCGGCCGCGGCGACCGGGTCGGCGTCCACCTCGCCCGCACCGCCGACCTGCCGGTCGCCCTGCTCGCCGTCTGGCGGGCCGGCGCCGCCTACGTCCCGCTCGACCCGGCCTACCCCGCCGAGCGGCTCGCCCACATGGCCGCCGACGCCCACCTCGCGGCCCTGATCAGCGCCGACGGCCTCCCGGCGGCCGACGGGGTGCCGGTGCTGCGCCCGGACGCCGCCGCCGACGGGCCCGAACTGCCCGAGCACGCCCACCCGCTGGACCCGGCGTACGTCATCTTCACCTCCGGCTCCACCGGCCGCCCCAAGGGCGTCGAGGTGCCGCGCGGCGCCGTCGCCGCCCTGGTCACGGCCCTGGAGGCGAGCGGCGCCTACCGCGCCGAGCCCGGTGTGGTCGGCTGGAACGCCAGCGTCTCCTTCGACGCCTCCGTCCAGCAGTGGGCCCGGATCTGCCGCGGCGACACCGTCCTGGTGATCGGCGAGGAGCACCGCGCCGACCCGGCCCGGGTGGCCGCCCTGCTGGCCGAGCACGCCGTCACCGACCTCGACCTGACCCCCTCGCACTGGGAGCTGCTGCGCGAGCCGCTGGCCGGCGCCCGGGTGCCGCGGCTGTTCATGGGCGGTGAGGCCGTCCCCGAGCGCACCTGGCGCGAGCTGGCCGACGGCGGCGTCGACGCGCTCAACCTGTACGGGCCCACCGAGTGCACCGTCGACGCCGTCACCGCGCCGATCAGCGGCCCCGGACCGCACCTGGGCGCGCCGCTGCCCGGGGTGCGCCTGCACCTGCTGGACGAGAAGCTCGCCCCCGTCCCCGACGGCGTCGTCGGCGAGCTGTACCTGGCCGGGCCCGGCCTCGCCCACGGCTATCTCGGCCGCCCCGGGCTGACCGCCGAACGCTTCGTCGCCGACCCGGTCGCCGCGGGGGAGAGGATGTACCGCACCGGCGACCAGGCCCGGCGCGGCGAGGGCGGCCGGCTGGAGTACGTCGGCCGGGTGGACCGCCAGGTCAAGCTGCGCGGCTACCGGGTCGAGCTCGGCGAGGTCGAGCACGCCCTGGCCGGGCTGGCGGGCGTCCGGGCCGCCGCCGTCACCGTCCACGAGCCCGCCCCCGGCGACCGCCGGCTGGCCGGCTACGTCACCGGCGCCGTCACCGCCGCCGAGCTGACCGAGCGGCTGCGGGCCACCGTGCCCGCCCACCTGGTGCCCTCGGTGATCACCGTGCTGGACGCCCTGCCGCTCACCCCGAACGGCAAGGTCGACCTGGCGGCGCTGCCCGCCCCCGCCCCCGCCGCCGCCCCCGCCTCCGCCGCCGCGGAGTCGGGCGCCGGCGGACTGGCCGGGCAGGTCGCCGAGGTCTGGGGCACCGTGCTCGGCGTCACCGGCCTCCGGCCCACCGACGACTTCTTCTCGCTCGGCGGCCACTCCATCGCCGCACTGCGGGTCGTCCACCTGCTGCGCCGCCGCCTCGGCATCGAACTCCAGCTGCGCCACCTGCTCGACTCGGCCGACCTGGCCGCCTTCACCGCCACCGTCGAACGGGCCGTCGCGGCCGGCACCGCCGCCCCCCGGCCCGCCCTGACCGCCCGTGCCCGGGCGGCCGGCGCATGACCACCGCCCTGCGGGTGCGGCCCCGCGTCGAAGGGGACTGGCTGTTCGTCCCCGTGCCCCAACCGCGGAGCCCGTACCGGCTGTTCTGCTTCCCGCACGCCGGGGGCGACGCCACCGCCTACACCCCGCTGGCCCGCGCCCTCGCCCCGGTGGCCGAGGTCTGGGCGCTGCGCCCGCCGGCCCGCGGCGGCCGGCTCGGCCACCCGATGCCCGCGAGCTTCGACCTGCTGGTCGACGCCGTCCTGGAGGCCCTCGGCCCGCACCTGACCGGGCGGTTCGGCTTCTACGGGCAGAGCTTCGGCGCCCTGCTCGGCTACGAGGCCGCCCGGGCGCTGCCGGCCGGGCGGCGGCCCGAACTGGTCGTCGCCGCCTCCGCCTCGCCGCCCGCCGCCTGGGCCGGGGCGGACCGCCCCCAGTACACCGCCGACGAGCTGCTGCGCCTCGCTGGAATGGGGCAACTCGTCGAGGGCGAAGCCGAGTTGAAGGAGCACGCGCTGCGCGGCATCCGCACCGACCTGGACGTGGTCGACACCTACCGGCCCCGTCCGCACCCGCCGATCGGCTCCGCCCTGCACACCGTCGTCGGCGCCGAGGACCCGCTCCTGGCCGTCGGCGGCCTCGAAGGCTGGGCCGCCCACACCAGTGGCGGCTCCGGCCACCACGTCGTCCCCGGCGGCCACCTGCTCGCCACCGTCGACGGGCCCGGCCCGGTCGACCTGCTGACCTCCCTCATCGCGCGGCCCGGCGCCGCGCACCTGTCCCGGACGGAGCACTGATGCCCACCACCACCGCGGTCGACCTCACCGACCCCGACCTCTGGGCCCGGCCCGACACCCCCGCGCTGGTCGCGGAGCTGCGCCGGGAGTCCGCCGTCCACCGCACCGACACCGTCGACGACGGGCCGGTCTGGTCGGTGCTCTCCTACCGGCACTCCGCCGAGGTGCTGCGCAACGCCGCCGTCTACAGCTCCGAGCAGGGCTCGCTGCTCGGCGCCGGCGAGGGCAACGTCCCGGTCGGCTCCGGCCGGATGATGGCCCTCACCGACCCGCCCCGGCACCGTGAACTGCGCGCCCCCGCCAACCCGTTCTTCTCGCCCGGCGCCGTGCGCGGGGCCGCCCGGGGCATCGCCGGACTCGCCGCCTCGATCGTCGACCGGGCCGTCGAACTGGGCGAGGTGGACCTCGTCGACGCGGTCTCCGCGCTGCCGCTGTCCGTCATGTGCGACCTGCTGGACGTCCCCGAGGGCGACCGCGAGATGGTCGAGCGGGTCTGCGACGTCGCGTTCCTCGGCCGCACCCCCGAGGAGCGCCGGGCAGGCCACCAGCAGCTCATCCCGTACCTGCTGCACCAGGTGATGCTGCGGCGCAGCGACCCGCGCGACGACCTGATCAGCATGATGGCCACCTACCGGGTCGGCGGGAGGCTGCTGCCGATCGAGGACGTCGTCCTCAACCTGGACAACATCGTGGTCGGCGGCGTCCAGACCGTCCGCCACACCGCCGCGATGGGCCTGTACACCCTGGTCCGGCACCCCGAGCTGTGGCGGAGGCTCCAGCGCGGCGAGGTCGGCATGGACTCGGCGCTGGACGAACTCCTGCGCTGGACCTCGGTCGGGCTGCACACCCTGCGCACCGCGAGCCGGGACACCGAGCTCGACGGGCGCACCATCCGGCGCGGCGACCGGGTCGCGGTCTGGGTCTGGTCCGCCAACCGGGACCCGGAGGCCTTCGACCGGCCCGAGGAGATCCTGCTCGACCGCGCCCCCAACAAGCACCTCGCGCTCGGCCTCGGCGCCCACTACTGCGTCGGCGCGCCGCTGGCCAAGGCCGAACTCGGCGGCCTGTTCACGGCGCTGCTGGAGCGCGTCGCCGTGATCGAGCAGACCGGGCCGGTCGTCCACAACCGCTCGATCATCAACTTCGGCCTGGACCGCTTCCCGGTCCGCCTCACCCCGCGCTGAACCGCCGGGTGCCGAGCCGGGCGATGGGACGGCGGGCGGGGCGGCAGGCGGCAGGGCCCAACTGCCGCGTTCCTGCCGCGACTCCTGCCCTTCCGCCCCGCGGCCCGCCCCTACCTTCGAAGCAACCCGAGCGAAGCAAGCCGAGCTTCGAAGAAACCCGAAGAGGACACCATGAGCAACCCGTTCGAGGACGACAGCGCCGGCTACCTGGTCCTGGCCAACGACGAGAACCAGCACTCGCTGTGGCCGGTCTGGATCGACGTGCCGGCCGGCTGGACCACCGTCCACGGCGAGGACACCCGCCAGGGCTGCCTCGACTACATCGAGGCCAACTGGACCGACATCAGGCCCGCCAGCCTGGTCGCCGCCCTCTCCGCCCCCGCCGACCGGTGACCGCCGCCATGCCGACCTGGGAACTGAACCCCGGCCGCCCGGCCCTCGCCCACGCGCCGCGCACCGCGGACATGGGCGAGGCCTGCGAGTGGCTGCGCGAGAACGAGAGCGCGCTCACCGACGCCCTGCACCGGTACGGCACCATCTTCCTGCGCGGCCTGCCGGTCACCGGCACCGAGGACGTCGCCGCCGTGCGCGACGTCCTCATCCCCGAGCGCACCCCCTACCGGGAGAAGGCCACCCCGCGCAGCGACTACGGCAACGGCGTCTACTCGTCCACCGACCTGCCGCCGGTCCAGCCGATCCGGATGCACAACGAGAACAGCTACACCCTGACCTTCCCCGGCCGGCTGCTCTTCGCCTGCCTGACCGCCCCCGACGAGGGCGGGGCCACCCCCACCGCGGACTGCCGCCAGGTGCTCGCGCAGCTGCCCGCCCACCTGGTGGAGCGGATGCGGACCAACGGCTGGACGCTCACCCGCAACTACTCGGACTACATCTCGCTCGGCTGGCGCACGGCCTTCGCCACCGAGGACCGCGCCGAGGTCGAGGCCTACTGCAAGGAGAACGGCATCAGCTGCGAGTGGCTGGCGGACGGCAACCTGCGCACCACCCAGGTGCGCCCCGGCACCATCCGCCACCCGCGGACCGGCGAGCAGGTCTGGTTCAACCACCTCGCCTTCTGGAACGCGTGGTCGCTCGACCCGGACATCCGGGAGGCGATGACCGAGGAGTTCGGGCCGGACGGACTGCCGTTCAACACCGGCTTCGGCGACGGCGAGCCGCTGGAGCGCGCCGACGTCGACGCCCTCAACGAGGCCTACCACGCCGCCACCGTGCGGGAGCGCTGGCAGGTCGGCGACGTGATGCTGGTCGACAACGTGCTCTGCGCCCACGGCCGGGACCCGTACCGGGGCGGGCGCAAGATCGCCGTCTCGATGGGTCAGCCCCTGGAGATCCAGGACTGCCGGCCCACCGCGGGGCTCACCGTCTGACCGCCGTCCGTCCCCTCGACCAGCCCGTGCCGTCAGTAGACCCGAGTAGAGGAAGCACCGTGATCCCGGTTTCGTACGCCCAACAGCGGCTCTGGCTGATCGACCAGATCGAGGGGCCGACCGCGCTGTACAACCTGCCGTTCGCCCTGCGCCTGCGCGGCGCGCTCGACACCGCCGCGCTGCGTGCCGCGACGGCGGACGTGGTCGCCCGGCACGAGGCCCTGCGCACGGTGTTCCCGGTGGCCGGGGGAGTCCCGGTGCAGCGGATCCTGCCGGCCGAGGAGGCGCGACCGCGCTTCCTGGCCGAGGACTGCGCACCGGCCGACTACCCGGCCCGCCGGGACGCCGCGGCCGCCGAGACCTTCGACCTGAGCCGCGAACTGCCCATCCGGGTCACGGTGTTCACCCTCTCCCCGACCGAGCACGTGCTGCTCGTGGTGCTCCACCACATCGCCGGCGACGGCTGGTCGCTCGGCCCGCTGCTGCGCGACCTCGCCGAGGCCTACCGGGCCCGGCTGGCCGGCGGCGCCCCCGACTGGGAGCCGCTGCCGATCCAGTACGCCGACTACGCGCTCTGGCAGCGCGACCTGCTCGGCGACGAGCACGACCCCGAGAGCCTGCTCGCCCGCCAACTCGCCCACTGGCGCGAGGCGTTGGCCGGGCTGCCGGAGGAACTGGAACTGCCGACGGACCGCCCCCGGCCGCCCGCCCCCACCGGCGCCGCCGACTCCGTCGACCTCGCCTGGGACGCCGGCCTGCACACCGCCCTGCTCGACCTCGCCCACACCCACCGCACCACCCTGTTCACCGTCCTCCAGGCCGGCCTGGCCGCCCTGTTCACCCGGCTCGGCGCCGGCACCGACATCCCGCTCGGCACCGGCCTCGCCGGACGCGCCGACGAGGCCCTGGACGACCTGGTCGGCTTCTTCGTCAACTCCCTGGTCCTGAGAGCGGACACCTCCGGCGACCCGGGCTTCGCCGAGCTGCTCGGCCGGGTCCGGGAGGCCCAGCTCGACGCCTTCGCCAACCAGGACCTCCCCTTCGAGCGCCTCGTCGAGGAGCTCAACCCGCCCCGCGCGCTCGGCCGCCACCCGCTGTTCCAGACCCTGCTGGTGCTCCAGAACCACGGCCAGGACGCCGAACTCGCCCTGCCCGGGCTGGAGTCCGCCCCCGAACCGATCGGCCTGCGGGTCGCCAAGTTCGACCTCAACATCGGCATCGCCGAACAGCACGGCCCCGACGGCGCCCCCGCCGGGCTCACCGGCTCGATCGAGTACGCCGCCGACCTCTACGACCGCGCCACCGTCGCCGCCCTCGCCGAGCGGCTCGGCCGGCTGCTGGCCGGCGCCGCCGCCGACCCCCACGCCCCCATCGGCACCCTGGAGCTGCTCGCCCCCGAGGAGCGCACCCGCGTCCTCACCGAGTGGAACGCCACCGACGCCCCCCGGTGGAGCGGCACCCTCGCCGAGTCCTTCGAGCGCCAGGCCGACCGCACCCCGCACGCCACCGCCCTCGTCCACGACGGCGGCACCCTCGACTACGCCGCACTCGACGCCCGCGCCAACCGGCTCGCCCACCACCTGACCGCCCTCGGCGTCGGCCCCGAGACCCCCGTCGCGATGCTGATGGAGCGCTCCGCCGACGTCGTCGTCGCCACCCTCGCCGTCCTCAAGGCCGGCGGCTGCTACGTCCCCATGCACCCCGGCCTGCCGCCCGAGCGGATGGCCGACGTGCTCGCCGACACCGGCGCCCCCGTGCTGCTCACCGACCGCGCCGACCCCGGCTTCCCGCACGGCGCCGCCGTGGTCCGCCCCGGCGACGAGGCCGGCGCCCCCGACCACCGCCCCGGCCTGCCCGTCCACCCGGACCGGCTCGCCTACGTGATGTACACCTCCGGCTCCACCGGCCGCCCCAAGGGCGTGGCCGTGCGCCACCGCGACGTCGTCGACCTCGCCGCCGACCGGCGCTGGCAGGACGGCCGCCACCAGCGCGTCCTGCTGCACTCCCCGCACGCCTTCGACGCCGCCACCTACGAGATCTGGACGCCCCTGCTGGCCGGCGGCACCGTCGTGGTCGCCCCGCCCGGCGCCCTCGACGCCACCGCCCTGCACGCCGTCACCGTCCGCCACGGCGTCACCGCCGTCTTCCTCACCAAGGCCCTGTTCGACCTCGTCGCCGAGCAGGCCCCGGAGACCTTCGCCGCCCTGCGCGTCGTCTGCACCGGCGGCGAGGCCGCCTCCGGCACCCTGCTGCGCCGCGTCCTGGACGCCTGCCCCGACCTGCTGCTCGCCCACGTCTACGGGCCCACCGAGACCACCACCTTCGCCACCCACCACCCGCTCGCCGCCGCCGACCTCGACGGCCCCCGGGTGCCGATCGGCGGCCCGCTGGACAACATGCGCGGCTACGTCCTGGACGCCCGGCTGCGCCCCGTGCCGCCCGGCGTCCCCGGCGAGCTGTACCTCGCCGGCGCCGGCCTGGCCCGCGGCTACCTCAACCGGCCCGGCCTGACCGCCGAACGCTTCGTCGCCTGCCCGTACCTGCCGGGCGAGCGGATGTACCGCACCGGGGACCTGGTCCGCCGGCGCGCCGACGGCGCCGTGGAGTTCCTCGGCCGGATCGACGGCCAGGTCAAGCTGCGCGGCTTCCGGATCGAGCTCGGCGAGATCGAGGCGGCGCTGTCCCGCCACCCCGCCGTCCGCCAGGTCATCGTGATCGCCCGCGAGGACCGCCCCGGCGACCTGCGGCTGGTCGCCTACTGCACCGCCGAGCCCGGGCTCACCCCGGACGGGCTGCGCTCCTTCGCCGGCACCGTGCTGCCCGGCTACATGGTCCCCGCCGCGGCCGTCCTGCTGGACGCCCTGCCGCTCAACGCCAACGGCAAGGTCGACCGGCGCGCCCTGCCCGCCCCCGACCTCGCCGCCGACGACACCGGGCGCGCCCCCCGCGACGAGCGCGAACGGGTGCTCTGCGAGCTCTACGGCGAACTCCTCGGCATCGACGACATCACCATCGACGACGACTTCTTCGCCCTCGGCGGCCACTCCCTGCTCGCCACCCGCCTGGTCGGCCGGGCGCGCACCGAACTCGGCGTCGAACTCGCCATCGGCGACCTCTTCCAGGCGCCCACCGTCGCCGGGCTCGCCGAGCGGATCGCCGAGCGCGCCGCCGGGGCCCCCGCCCAGGCCCGCCCGGCGCTGCGGCCCGCCGTCCGGCCCGAGCGGGTGCCGCTCTCCTTCGCCCAGCGCCGCCTCTGGTTCCTCGCCCAGGCCGAGGGCCCCACCGCCACCTACAACATCACCCTCGCGCTGCGGCTGCGCGGCCCGCTCGACCCCGCCGCCCTGGCGGACGCCCTCGGCGACACCGTCCGGCGGCACGAGGCGCTGCGCACCGTCTTCGCCGAGCACGACGGCACCCCGTACCAGCGCATCCTGGACGGGCCCGTGGCCCCGCTGCTCACCACCACCGACCGCCCGGTGGACGAACTCGCCCGGCACGGCTTCGACCTGGCCGCCGACCTGCCCGTGCACGCCTACCTGCGGCCCGAGGGCCCGGACGAGCACGTCCTGGTCCTGGTCCTGCACCACATCGCCGGGGACGGCGCCTCGCTCGGCCCGCTCTACCGCGACCTCACCGACGCCTACCGGGCCCGCCAGGGCGGCCACGCCCCCGACTGGGAACCGCTGCCCGTCCAGTACGCCGACCACGCGCTGTGGCAGCACGGACTGCTCGGCGACGAGGACGACCCGCAGAGCCTGGCCGCCCGCCAACTCGCCCACTGGCGGCAGGCGTTGACCGGGCTGCCGGAGGAGCTGGCACTGCCCGCGGACCGCCCCCGGCCGCCGGTCGCCAGCCACCGCGGCGCCGTCGTCCCGCTGGAGCTCGACGCGGACCTGCACGCCCGGCTCGCCGACCTCGCCGCCGAGCACGGCGCGACGCTCTTCATGGTCCTCCAGGCCGCCTACGCCACCCTGCTGCACCGGTTCGGCGCCGGCACCGACCTGCCGATCGGCACCCCGGTGGCCGGGCGCCTCGACGAGGCCGCCACCGACCTGGTCGGCTACTTCGCCAACACCCTGGTGCTGCGCACCGACCTCTCCGGCCGGCCGAGCTTCGCCGAACTGCTGCGCCGCGTCCGGGAGACCGACCTCGCCGCCTACGAGCACCAGGACACGCCGTTCGAGCGCCTGGTCGAGGAGTTCAACCCGGTCCGCTCGCTGGCCCGGCACCCGCTGTTCCAGGTGATGCTGACCTTCGCCGCCGCCGCCGAGGGCGGCCCCGCCTTCCCCGGCGTGACGGCCGCCGAGGAACCGGTGGAGTACGGCACCGCCAAGTTCGACCTCAAGCTGGCGCTGACCGAGCGCCACCGCGCCGACGGCACCCCGGACGGGCTCGCGGGCGGGCTGGAGTACGCCACCGACCTGTTCGACCCGGAGACCGCGCAGCGGCTGGCCGACGTACTGGCCCTGATCCTGCGGCAGGCCGCCGCCGACCCGGAGCTCAGCGTCGCCGCGGCCGGGCTGACGCCCGCGGGCGGAGCGGCCGAACTCCGCCACTCCGCAGGGCCGTTGGCATCCGAGGTGCCGCTGCTTCCGGCGGTGTTCGAGGAGCAGGCGGCGGCCACGCCGGAAGCGGTGGCGCTGGTGTGCGGTGACGAGGTGCTGACGTACCGGGAGTTGGACGCGCGGGCCTCCCGGCTCGCGGGCCGGCTGGTCGGTGCCGGGGTGACGCCGGGCGCGATGGTGGCGCTGGCGCTGCCGCGCTCGGTGGAGTCCGTGGTCGGGCTGCTCGCGGTGCTCAAGGCGGGCGGGGTGTACCTGCCGCTGGACGCCGAGTACCCGGCGGACCGCACCGCCTACACCCTGACGAACGCCGGGCCCGCGCTGGTGCTGACCGACGGCCGCTGGCCGCTGCCCGAACTGCTCGCCGAATTCCAGGTGTTGGACGTCACCGATGTTCCCGGACCGGTGGAGTTCACCAGGCCCGTCCTGGGCGGGTCGGACGCGGCGTACGTGATCCACACCTCCGGCTCCACCGGTCGCCCGAAGGGTGTGGTGGTCTCGCACGGGAGCATCGCCGCCCTGCTGGCGGGCCACCGCGCGACGCTGGTCGCGGACGCGGAGGCGGCGCACGGCAGACTGCGGGTCGCGTTGACGGCTTCGCTCTGCTTCGACGCCTCGATGGAGGTCGTGCTGTGGATGGTCGCCGGGCACGAACTGCACCTGATCGGTGACGAGGTGCGCCGGGACGCCCGGCAGCTGGTCCGCCACGTCCACGCGGTCGGGCTGGACGCGCTGCACGTCACTCCGTCGTACGCCGAGCAGTTGGTCGAGGAGGGGCTGCTGGAGGAGCCGGCGCCGAAGCTGCTGCTGCTCGGTGGCGAGGCGATCGGGCAGGGCCTGTGGACCAGGCTGTGCGCGGCTCCGCTGACCGCCGGCCACACCATGTACGGGCCGACCGAGTCGACCGTGCACGCCCTCACCCGTCCCTTCGACGGCGCGGACCGGCCGGTGCTCGGCCAGACCGTCGCCGGGACCACCGGGTACGTGCTGGACGAGCACCTGAACCAGGCGCCGGTCGGCGTCCCCGGGGAGCTCTACCTGGCCGGCGCCGGACTGGCCCGGGGGTACCTGGGCCAGTCCGCTCTCACGGCCGAGCGGTTCGTCGCCAGCCCGTTTGTGTCGGGTGAGCGGATGTACCGCACCGGGGACCTGGTGCGTCGTGCCCGGGACGGCGAGCTGGAGTACCTCGGCCGCACCGACAACCAGGTGAAGATCCGCGGCTTCCGGATCGAACCCGGCGAGATCGAGGCCGTGCTGGCCGGCCACCCGGCCGTGCGCCAGGCCGCCGTGCTGCCCGACGACAGCGGCCGGCGCCTGGTCGCCTACCTGGTCGCCGACGGCCCCCTCGACGCGGCCGCCCTGCGATCCTTCGCCGCCGAGTCGCTGCCCGGCTACATGGTCCCGGCCGCCTTCATGGAGCTCGACGCCCTGCCGCTGACCGCCAACGGCAAGCTGGACCGCGCCGCGCTCCCGGCCCCCGACTTCGCCGCGCTGGCCGGCGGCCGGGCCGCCCGCACCCCGCAGGAGGAGATCCTCTGCGGCCTGTTCCGCGAGGTGCTCGGCCTCGACGTGGTCGGCGCCGACGACGACTTCTTCGAGCTCGGCGGCCACTCGCTGCTCGCCATCCGGCTGCTCAGCCGGGTCCGCGCGACGCTGGGCGCGGAACTCGGCATCCGGGACGTCTTCGAGGCGCCGACACCGGCCGGGCTCGCCGCCTGCCTCGGATCGGGGGCGGAGCGTCTCGCGCTGACCGCCTACGTCGAGCGGCCGGAGCGCGTGCCGCTCTCCTTCGCCCAGCAGCGGCTCTGGCTGATCGACCGGATCGAGGGCCCGAGCGCCCTCTACAACTCGCCGCTGGCGCTGCGCCTGACCGGCGAGCTGGACCAGGCGGCGCTGGAACGCGCCCTCGGCGACCTGGTCGCCCGGCACGAGGTCCTGCGCACGCTGATGGTGGAGACCGACGGCGAACCGCACCAGCTGATCCTGCCGGTCGGGGCGGCTTCGGTGCCCTTCGAGGTCCGGGACTGCCCGGCCGACGAGGTCGGCGAGTCCGTCGACGCGGCCTCCCGCCGGCCCTTCGACCTGGCGGCCGAACTCCCGGTCCGTGCCCTGCTGTTGCGGGTCGATGCCGAGGAACACGTGCTGGTCCTGGTGCTGCACCACATCGCGAGCGACGGCTGGTCGACCCGCAAGCTGGTGCGCGACCTCGCCGCCGCCTACGCGGCGCGGACGGCCGGAACCGCGCCGCGACAGGCGCCGCTGCCCGTCCAGTACGCCGACTACGCGCTCTGGCAGCGCGACCTGCTCGGCGACGAGGCCGACGAGGAGAGTCTCTTCTCCCGCCAACTCGCCTACTGGAACGAGACCCTGGCCGGAATGCCGGAGGAACTCGCGCTTCCGGCGGACCGCCCCAGGAGCGCCGCCGCCAGCCACCAGGGCGACCGGGTGGCACAGCTGCTCGACGTCGAACTCCACCGTGCGCTGCGGACCCTGGCGCGCGAGCAGCGGGTGACGATGTTCATGGCCATCCAGGCCGCCTTCGCCGCCCTGCTCACCCGGCTCGGCGCGGGCACCGATGTGCCGATCGGCTCCGTGGTCGCCGGGCGCTCCGACGAGGCGCTGGACGAACTGGTCGGCTTCTTCGTCAACACCCTGGTGCTGCGCACCGACACCTCGGGCAACCCGAGCTTCACCGAGCTGCTGGCCAGGGTCCGGGAGACCGACCTCGGCGCCTACGCCCACCAGGACGTGCCGTTCGAGCGCCTGGTCGAGGAGCTCAACCCGACCCGCTCGCTGGCCCGGCACCCGCTCTTCCAGGTCGCGATGGTGCTCCAGAACAACGAGCAGGCCGACGCCTCCTCGGCCGGCCTGTGGAACGGGGTGCTGCCGGCCGCCACCGGGGTCGCCAAGTTCGACCTCAACGTGACCGCCCAGGAGCTCTTCGGCCCGGACGGTGAGCCCGCCGGGATCGACTTCGCGCTCGACTACGCGACGGACCTGTTCGACCAGGAGACGGCCGAGGCGATCGTCCGCCACTTCGCCGGCCTGCTGGCGGCGGCCGTCGAGCGGCCGGACACCCGGATCGGGGCACTGCCGCTGGTGAGCCCGGCGGAACTGGCCGAACTGCTGGGCGGTGCCACGCCGTTGGCTTCGGAGGTGCCGCTGCTTCCGGCGGTGTTCGAGGAGCAGGCGGTGGCCACGCCGGAGGCGGTGGCGCTGGTGTGCGGTGAGGAGGTGCTGACGTACCGGGAGTTGGACGCGCGGGCCTCGCGGCTTGCGGGTCGGTTGGTCGGTGCCGGGGTGACGCCTGGCGCGGTGGTGGCGATCGCCTTGCCGCGCTCGGTGGAGTCGGTGGTCGGGCTGCTCGCGGTGCTGAAGGCGGGCGGGGTGTACCTGCCGCTGGACGCCGAGTACCCGGCGGAGCGTACCGGGCACATCCTGGCGGACGCACTGCCCGCGCTGGTGCTGACGGACAGCCGCTGGCCGCTGCCCGACGTGCTGGCCGAGCTGCCGGTGTTGGACGTCACGGACGTTCCCGGTCCGGTGGAGTTCACCAGGCCTGTCCTGGCCGGGGCGGACGCGGCGTACGTGATCCACACGTCCGGCTCGACCGGTCGTCCGAAGGGTGTGGTGGTCTCGCACGGCAGCATCGCCGCCCTGCTGGCGGGCCATCGGGCGACGCTGGTCGCGGATGCGGAGGCGGCGCACGGTCGGCTGCGGGTGGCGTTGACGGCTTCGCTCTGCTTCGACGCCTCGATGGAGGTGGTGCTGTGGATGGTCGCCGGGCACGAGTTGCACCTGATCGGTGACGAGGTGCGCCGGGACGCCCGGCAGCTGGTCCGCCACGTCCGCGAGGTCGGGCTGGACGCGCTGCACGTGACTCCGTCGTACGCCGAGCAGCTGGTCGAGGAGGGGCTGCTGGAGGCGCCGGCGCCGAAGCTGCTGCTGCTCGGCGGTGAGGCGATCGGGCAGGGCCTGTGGAGCAGGCTGTGCGCGGCTCCGCTGACCTCTGGCCACACCATGTACGGGCCGACCGAGTCGACCGTGCACGCCCTCACCCGGCCGCTTGACGGCGTGGACCGGCCGGTGCTCGGCCGGGCTGTCGCGGGGACGGCCGGGTACGTGCTGGACGAGCACCTGAACCTGGTCCCGCGTGGGGTGGCGGGCGAGTTGTACCTGGCGGGTGCCGGACTGGCCCGCGGGTACCTGGGACGCGCCGCGCTGACGGCGGAGCGGTTCGTCGCCAGCCCGTTTGTGTCGGGTGAGCGGATGTACCGTACCGGTGACCTGGTGCGTCGTGCCCGTGACGGTGAGCTGGAGTACCTGGGCCGGACCGACGACCAGGTGAAGATCCGTGGCTTCCGGATCGAACTCGGTGAGATCGAGGCGGTGTTGGCGGCCCATCCGGCCGTCCGTCAGGCCGTGGTGACCGTTCGGGAGAGCGAGGACGGGGACCGTCGGCTGATCGCCTACTGCGCGGTGGCCGAGGATGCCGGCCCCGAGCTCGGTAGCGCGCTGCGCCGGTTCACCGCCGAGTCGCTGCCCGGCTACATGGTCCCGGCCGCCGTGGTGACGCTCGACGCCCTGCCGCTGACCGCCAACGGCAAGCTGGACCGGGCCGCGCTCCCGGCCCCCGACTTCGCCGCGCTGGCCGGCGGCCGGGCCGCCCGCACCCCGCAGGAGGAGATCCTGTGCGGCCTGTTCGCCGAGGTGCTCGGCCTGGACGTGGTCGGGGTGGAGGACGACTTCTTCGCGCTGGGCGGGCACTCACTGCTCGCGACCCGGCTGCTCAGCCGGGTGCGCTCGACGCTGGCCGCGGAGTTGGCCGTCCGGGACGTCTTCGAGGCGCCGACGCCGGCCGGGCTGGCCGCCCGCCTCGGTTCGGGGGCGGAGCGTCTCGCGCTGACCGCTCACGCCGAGCGGCCGGAGCGGGTGCCGTTGTCCTTCGCGCAGCAGCGCCTCTGGCTGATCGACCGGATGGAAGGGCCCAGTGCGGTGTACAACCTGCCGCTGGTGCTCCGCGTGGCGGGCGAGCTGGACACCGACGCCCTCGGCTCGGCCCTGGGCGACCTGGTCGCCCGGCACGAGGCCCTGCGCACGCTGGTGGTGGAGACCGACGGTGAACCGCAGCAGCTGATCCTGCCGGTCGGGGCGGCTTCGGTGCCCTTCGAGGTCCGGGACTGCCCGGCCGAGGAGGTCGGCGAGTCCGTCGACGCGGCCTCCCGCCGGTCCTTCGACCTGGCGGCCGAACTCCCGGTGCGCGCCCTGCTGTTGCGGGTCTCCGCGGAAGATCACGTGCTGGTCCTGGTGCTGCACCACATCGCCGGTGACGGGTGGTCGATGGGTCCGCTGCTGCGGGACCTCGCCGCCGCCTACGCGGCGCGGGCGGCGGGTACGGTGCCCGGGTGGGCGCCGCTGCCCGTCCAGTACGCCGACTACGCGCTCTGGCAGCGCGACCTGCTCGGCGACGAGGCCGACGAGGAGAGCCTCATCTCCCGCCAACTCGGCTACTGGAACGAGGCCCTGGCCGGAATGCCGGAGGAGCTGGCGCTGCCGGCGGACCGTCCGCGGGGTGCCGTCGCCAGCCACCAGGGTGGCCGGGTGGTGCTTCCTTTGGGTGCCGAACTGCACCGTGCGCTGGTGACGTTGGCGCGTGAGCAGCGGGTGACGATGTTCATGGCCGCGCAGGCGGCGCTTGCCGCCCTGCTGACCCGGCTCGGTGCCGGGACGGACATCCCGATCGGATCCGTGACGGCGGGGCGCTCGGACGAGGCGGTGGACCAGCTGGTCGGCTTCTTCGTCAACACGCTGGTGCTGCGGACCGACACCTCGGGCAACCCGAGCTTCACCGAGCTGTTGGCCCGGGTCCGGGAGACCCAGCTCGACGCCCATGCCCATCAGGACGTGCCGTTCGAGCGTCTGGTCGAGGAGCTCAACCCGACCCGCTCGCTGGCCCGGCACCCGCTCTTCCAGGTGATGCTGGTCCTTCAGGGCGGCGGTGACACGGCGCCGCTGGACGCGACCGGGCTGGACGTCTCGGTCGAGCCGTCCGGTCGCGCGGTCGCCAAGTTCGACCTGAGTGTCGGTATCGGTGAGTCCTTCGGTCCGGACGGCGCACCGGCCGGTCTGGAGTGCGTGGTCGACTTCGCGACGGACCTCTTCGACCGCGAGACGGTCGAGGCGATCGCCGTCCGGTTCGGCCGGCTGCTGGCCGCCGTCGCGGCCGGTCCGGACCTGCCGATCGGCAGGGCGGAGCTGCTGTCCTCGGCGGAGCGGGCCGAACTGCTGGGCGGTGCCACGCCGTTGGCTTCGGAGGTGCCGCTGCTTCCGGCGGTGTTCGAGGAGCAGGTGGCGGCCACGCCGGAGGCGGTGGCGCTGGTGTGCGGTGACGAGGTGCTGACGTACCGGGAGTTGGATGCGCGGGCCTCGCGGCTTGCGGGTCGGCTGGTCGGTGCCGGGGTGACGCCCGGTGCGGTGGTGGCGCTCGCCTTGCCGCGCTCGGTGGAGTCGGTGGTCGGGCTGCTCGCGGTGCTGAAGGCGGGCGGGGTGTACCTGCCGCTGGACGCCGGGTACCCGGCGGAGCGCACGGCCTACACCCTGGCGGACGCCGAGCCCGCTCTCGTGCTGACCGACGACCGGTGGCCGCTGCCCGAACTGCTGGCAGAACTCCCGGTGTTGGATGTCACGGACGTGCCCGGATCGGCGCAGGGGCCCCTGATCGCTCTGGGCGCAGCGGACGCGGCGTACGTGATCTACACCTCCGGCTCGACCGGCCGCCCGAAGGGTGTGGTGGTCTCGCACGGCAGTCTCGCCGCTCTGCTGGCCGGCCATCGGGCGGGCATGACGGCGGGGGAGGAGAACCGGAAGTTCGCGCTGACGGCCTCGCTCTGCTTCGACGCCTCCTGGGAGGGCCTGCTGTGGATGGTGGTCGGGCATGAGCTGCACCTGATCGACGACGAGGTCCGCCGGGACGCCGGGCAACTGGTCCGCCATGTGCGCGAGTCGGCGATCGACGTGGTGAACGCCACGCCGTCCTTCCTGGTCCAACTGGTCGAGGAGGGCCTGCTGGAGGCGCCGGCGCCGAGCGTCGTGCTGGTGGGTGGTGAGGCCGTCGGCCAGGCACTGTGGACGCGGCTGCGGGAGACCCCGCGGCTGCGGGCGTACAACCTGTACGGCCCGACGGAGTCCACCGTGGAGGCCCTGGAGCAGCCGCTCGACGGTTCGGACCGCCCGGTGCTCGGCCGGGCCGTCGCCGGGACCGTCGGGTACGTGCTGGACGAGCACCTGAACCCGGCGCCGGTCGGCATCCCCGGGGAGCTGTACCTGGCCGGTGCCGGCCTGGCCCGCGGGTACCTCGGCCGCGCCGCGCTCACGGCGGAGCGGTTCGTCGCCAGCCCGTTCGTCGCGGGTGAGCGGATGTACCGCACCGGGGACCTGGTGCGTCGTGCCCGTGATGGTGAGTTGGAGTACCTGGGCCGGACCGACGACCAGGTGAAGATCCGTGGCTTCCGGATCGAACTCGGTGAGATCGAGGCGGTGTTGGCGGCCCATCCGGCTGTCCGTCAGGCCGTGGTGACCGTTCGGGAGAGCGAGGACGGGGACCGTCGGCTGATCGCCTACTGCGCGGTGGCCGAGGATGCCGGCCCCGAGCTCGGTAGCGCGCTGCGCCGGTTCACCGCCGAGTCGCTGCCCGGCTACATGGTCCCGGCCGCCGTGGTGACGCTCGATGCCCTGCCGCTGACCGGCAGCGGCAAGGTCGACCACCGTGCCCTGCCCGAACCCGACCTGGCAGCATTCGCGCCGGCCGGTGGCCGGGCGGCCCGTACGCCGCAGGAGGAGATCCTGTGCGGTCTGTTCGCGGAGGTGCTCGGCCTGGACGCGGTCGGGGTGGAGGACGACTTCTTCGCGCTGGGCGGGCACTCGTTGCTCGCGACCCGGCTGCTCAGCCGGGTCCGCTCGACGCTGGCCGCGGAGCTGGCGGTCCGGGACGTCTTCGAGGCGCCGACGCCGGCCGGGTTGGCGGCCCGCCTGGGTTCGGGGGCGGAGCGTCTCGCGCTGACCGCTCACACCGAGCGGCCGGAGCGGGTGCCGCTGTCCTTCGCGCAGCAGCGGCTCTGGCTGATCGA
This sequence comes from Kitasatospora sp. SC0581, assembly GCF_048159585.1. Lineage (NCBI taxonomy): Bacteria > Bacillati > Actinomycetota > Actinomycetes > Kitasatosporales > Streptomycetaceae > Kitasatospora > Kitasatospora sp. SC0581. Next base: position 88,844 of record NZ_JBLRWA010000026.1, read on the forward strand.
CCGGATGGAGGGGCCGAGTGCGGTGTACAACCTGCCGCTGGTGCTCCGTGTGACGGGTGAGCTGGACGCCGACGCCCTCGGTTCGGCCCTGGGCGACCTGGTCGCCCGGCACGAGGTCCTGCGCACGCTGATCGAGGAGGAGGACGGCACCCCGTACCAGCGCGTCCTGCCGGCCTGGGCGGCCCGGGTGCCCGTCGAGCTGCTGCCCGAGGGCACCGCGCCGGAGGCCTGCACCGGGCGCCCGTTCGACCTGGCCGCCGACCTGCCGATCCGGGCCCACCTGATCCCGGCCGGGCAGGCCGAGTACCTGCTGGTCCTGGTGCTGCACCACATCGCCGGTGACGGGTGGTCGATGGGTCCGCTGCTGCGGGACCTTGCCGCCGCCTACGCGGCGCGGACGGCGGGCACCGTGCCCGGGTGGGCGCCGCTGCCCGTCCAGTACGCCGACTACGCGCTCTGGCAGCGCGAGCTGCTCGACGAAGCGGACCAGGACGGCCCGATGGCACGCCAACTCGGCTACTGGCGCGAGGCGCTGGCCGATCTTCCGGAGGAGCTGGCGCTGCCGGCGGACCGTCCGCGGGGTGCCGTGGCCAGCCACCGGGGTGACCGGGTGGTGCTTCCGCTGGGTGCCGAACTGCACCGTGCGCTGGTGACGTTGGCGCGTGAGCAGCGGGTGACGATGTTCATGGCCGCGCAGGCGGCGCTTGCCGCTCTGCTGACCCGGCTCGGTGCCGGGACGGACATCCCGATCGGTTCGGTGACGGCGGGGCGTTCGGACGAGGCGGTGGACCAGCTGGTCGGCTTCTTCGTCAACACCCTGGTGTTGCGCACGGACACCTCGGGCAATCCGAGTTTCACCGAGCTGCTGGCCCGGGTCCGGGAGACCCAGCTCGATGCGCATGCCCATCAGGACGTGCCGTTCGAGCGCCTGGTCGAGGAGCTCAACCCGGCCCGTTCGCTGGCCCGGCATCCGCTGTTCCAGGTGATGCTGGTCCTTCAGGGCGGTGGCGACACGGCGCCGCTGGACGCGGCCGGGCTGGACGTCTCCGTGGAATCATCCGGTCGTGCGGTCGCCAAGTTCGACCTGAGTGTCGGCATCGGTGAGTCCTTCGGTCCGGACGGCGCGCCGGCCGGTCTGGAGTGCGTGGTCGACTTCGCGACGGACCTCTTCGACCGGGAGACGGCCGAGGCGATGGTCCGCCACTTCGCCGGCCTGCTGACGGCGGCTGTCGAGCGGCCGGACACCCGGATCGGGGCACTGCCGTTGGTGAGTCCGGAGGAGCGGGCCGAACTGCTCGGTGCTGCGCGGCCGTTGGCTTCGGAGGTGCCGTTGCTTCCGGCGGTGTTCGAGGAGCAGGTGGCGGCCACGCCGGAGGCGGTGGCGCTGGTGTGCGGCGAAGAGGTGTTGACGTACCGGGAGTTGGACGCGCGGGCCTCCCGGCTCGCGGGCCGGCTGGTCGGTGCGGGGGTGACGCCGGGTGCGGTGGTGGCGTTGGCGCTTCCGCGTTCGGTGGAGTCGGTGGTCGGGCTGCTCGCGGTGCTGAAGGCGGGTGGGGTGTACCTGCCGCTGGACGCCGGGTATCCGGCGGAGCGCACGGCCTACACCCTGGCGGACGCCGAGCCCGCGCTGGTGCTGACCGACGACCGGTGGCCGCTGCCCGAACTGCTGGCAGAACTCCCGGTGTTGGACGTCACGGACGCGCCCGGACCGGCGGACTTCACCAGGCCCGTCCTGGACGGGGCGGACGCTGCCTACGTGATCTACACCTCCGGCTCGACCGGCCGCCCGAAGGGTGTGGTGGTCTCGCACGGGAGCCTCGCCGCTCTGCTGGCCGGCCACCGGGCGGGCATGATGGCGGGGGAGGAGAACCGGAAGTTCGCGCTGACGGCCTCGCTCTGCTTCGACGCCTCCTGGGAGGGCCTGCTGTGGATGGTGGTCGGGCATGAACTGCACCTGATCGACGACGACCTGCGCCTCGACGCGGCCGCGCTGGTCCGCCACCTCGGTTCGCACGGCATCGACGTGGTGAACGCCACCCCGTCCTTCGTGGCCCAACTCGTCGAGGAGGGACTGCTGGAGGCGCCGGCGCCGAGCGTCGTGCTGGTGGGCGGCGAGGCCGTCGGCCAGGCACTGTGGACGCAACTGCGGGAGACCCTGCGGCTGCGGGCGTACAACCTGTACGGCCCGACGGAGTCCACCGTGGAGGCCCTGGAGCAGCCGCTCGACGGCTCGGACCGCCCGGTGCTCGGCCGGGCTGTCGCCGGGACCGTCGGGTACGTGCTGGACGAGCACCTGAACCCGGTCCCGGTCGGCATCCCGGGGGAGCTGTACCTGGCGGGCGCCGGACTGGCCCGGGGGTACCTGGGACGCGCCGCGCTCACGGCGGAGCGGTTCGTCGCCAGCCCGTTCGTCGCGGGTGAGCGGATGTACCGCACCGGGGACCTGGTGCGCCGGGCCCGGGACGGTGAGCTGGAGTACCTCGGCCGTACCGACGACCAGGTGAAGATCCGCGGCTTCCGGATCGAACTCGGTGAGATCGAGCAGGCGTTGACGACTCACCCCGAGGTCGCCGCGGCCGTCGTCCGGCCGGACGACAGTGGCACCCGGCTGGTCGCCTACCTGGTCACCGACCGCCCGCTCGACCCGGCCGGCCTGCGGGCCTTCACCGCCGAGCGGCTGCCCGCCCACATGGTGCCCGCCGCCTTCGTCGCGCTGCCCACCCTGCCACTGACCGGCAGCGGGAAGGTCGACCACCGCGCCCTGCCCGCACCGGAGTTCGCCGCCCACCCGGCCGGCCGCCCGGCCCGCACCCCGCGCGAGCAGCTGCTCTGCACCCTGTTCGCCGAAACCCTCGGCCTGGAGCGCGTCGGCATCGACGACGACTTCTTCGATCTGGGCGGGCACTCCCTGCTCGCCATGAAACTGCTCTCGCGCGTCCGCACCGCCCTCGGTGTCGATCTCGGCATGCGGGCGCTGTTCGAGGCGCCCACGGTGGCCGGGCTGGACGGCCGGCTCGACCAGGGCCCGGCGGCCGACGCCCTGGACGTGCTGCTGCCCCTGCGCACCGGCGGCGACCGGCCCCCGCTGTTCTGCGTCCACCCGGCGGCCGGCATCAGCTGGGTCTACTCCGGGCTGCTGCGCCACCTCGACCCGGGGCAGCCGGTGTACGGCCTCCAGGCCCGCGGCCTGCGCGGCGGGGCGCCGGCCAGCGTCGCCGAGATCGCCGAGGACTACGTACGGCAGATCCGCGCCGTCCACCCGTCCGGCCCGTACCACCTGCTGGGCTGGTCCTTCGGTGCGGTAGTCGCCCAGGAGATGGCCGTCCGGCTCCAGGCCGAGGGCGCGCCGGTCGGGCTGCTGGCCCTGCTGGACGGCGGCCCGGCGGTCCGCACCGATGCCGCCCCGCCGTCCGAACCCGCCGACACGGTGGACGAGTTGCTGCGCTCGCTGGGCTACGACCCGGCGGACGGCAGCGGCCAGGCCGATCTGGCGGCGGTGCTCGGCGAGGCCGCGCACGTCCTGCCCGAGGTGTTCGACCGGCACCGCAAACTGATGGCCGAACACCAGCCCCAGCACTACCGGGGCGATGCCGTCTTCTTCGGCGCCACCCTCGGCAAGCCGGCCGACTGGCCGTACGAGGAGGCCTGGCGGCCTCACCTGGACGGGCTGATCGAGGGCCACCGGCTGCCGTTCGGCCACGGCGACCTGGCCCGGCCGGAGCCGCTCGCCCGGATCGCCGCCGTCCTCGCCGACAAGCTGCGGCCCGAGAGCGCCGGCACCACCGGCAACGCAGGCACCACCTACAGCGCACGCACCACCGGCAACGCACGCACCACCGGCAACGCAGGCACCACCTACAGCGCACGCACCACCGACAGCGCCGGCACCACCGACAGCGCCGAGAAGTCCCAGAACACCGAGAAGTCCGGAGCGTGAGCCGCGATGACCACCACCGTCCCGATCGAGTCACCGGCACCGCCGGACCGGCCGCGCAGCAGGTGGGGCCTGTGGGCCCACGGGGACTTCCGCCGGCTCTGGATCGGTGAGACCACCAGCAACTTCGGCACGGCCGTCGGGAGCGTGGCGCTGTCCCTGGTGGCCGTGGTCACCCTGGGCGCCAGCCCCCTCGCGGTGGGCGTGATCAACGCGGCCGCCTGGCTGCCCTGGCTGTTCCTCGGCCTGCTGGCCGGCGCCTGGGTGGACCGCTGGCCCCGGCTGCGGGTGATGCTGGTCTGCGACCTGCTGCTGCTCCTCCTCTTCGGCAGCGTGCCGGTGGCCAGTTGGCTGGGGGTGCTGTCGCTGGCCCACCTGGTGGTGGTGGCCCTGCTGACCGGGGCGGTGAAGGTGTTCTTCTCCACCGCCTACGGCGCGGTGCTGCCCACCCTGGTCGGCAAGGCCGACCTGCTGGAGGCCAACGTCAAGCTGCGCTCCGGCGCCTCGGCGGCCGAGATCGCCGGCCCGGGCGCGGCCGGTCTGCTCTCCCAGGCGTTCGGCGCCGCCAGCGGGATGTTCGCGGACTCGCTCACCTACCTGGTGTCGGCGGTGTTCCTGCGGCGGATCAGGACGGAGGAGCGCCCCCCGCCGGTGTCCGAGCGGCGCGGCATCCCGCGCGAGATCGGCGAGGGCGTCCGGTTCCTGCTGCGCGACCCGTACCTGCGGACGTTCGCCTGCTTCGCGGCGGTCGGCAACCTGGGGCTGAACGGCATCCAGGCGGTGCAGACGGTCTTCCTGGTGCGCAGTGTGGGGCTCGAACCGGGCGCGGTGGGCGGGGTGTTCGCGCTGGTGAGCGTCGGCGGACTGGCCGGCGCGATGCTGGCCGGACGGGTCGCCCGCAAGCTGGGCAGCGCGCGTGGGCTGCTGGTCTGCGAACTGGTGGTCGCGCCCTTCATCCTGCTGCTGCCGCTGGCGGGCGACCGGCTGCCGCTGGTGGTCAGCGCGCTCGCCTGGGCGGTCGCGGTCTGCGGGGTGGTGGCGGGCAACGTCCTCGCCGGCAGCTTCTCCCAGGGCTACTGCCCGCCCGCGATGATCGGCCGGATCCGGGCCAGCTCCGCGACCCTCAACTACAGCGCGATCCCGGTGGGCGCCCTGCTCGGCGGCTACCTCGGCGAGGCGATCGGCGCCCGCAGCACGATCTGGCTGATGGCGGGCGTGCTGCTGTCGGCGGGCGCGGTGCTGCTGGCCAGCCCGCTGCGCGGCCTGCGCGACTTCCCGACCCGGCCGCCGGCCCCCACCGCCTGACCGGCCCCCGCCCGTATCGCTCGCACCGCCCGTACTGCCCGTACTGCCTGTGCCGCCGTACCGCCCCTGCCGCCCGTACCCGACTTCCGAGGAGCTTCCGATGGCCCGCACCGCCCGCCCGCGCCACTACCTGATGTGCCGTCCGACCCACTTCGACGTCACCTACGCGATCAACCCCTGGATGGACCCGGCGAAGCCGGTGGACACCGACCTGGCCGTCGCCCAGTGGGAGCGGCTGCACGCCCTGTACGGCGAGCTCGGCCACCGCGTCGACCTGATCGACCCGCTGCCCGGCCTGCCCGACATGGTCTACGCGGCCAACGGCGCCACCGTGGTGGACGGCAGGGTGCTCGGGGCGCGCTTCCGCAACACCGAGCGGGCCGCCGAGGGCCCGGCCTACCTGGAGTGGTTCCGCGCCCGGGGCTTCGAGACCCGCGACCCGGAGTACGTCAACGAGGGCGAGGGGGACCTGCTGACGACCGCGAGCTACGTGCTGGCCGGGCGGGGCTTCCGCAGCGTGGCCGACGGACACGCGGAGGCGCAGGAGTTCTTCGGCCGCCCGGTGGTCGGCCTGGAGCTGGTCGACCCGCGCTTCTACCACCTGGACACCGCGCTCGCCGTGCTGGACGGCGACGAGATCATGTACAACCCGGAGGCCTTCTCGGCCGGCAGCCGTGCGGTGCTGCGGCGGCTGTTCCCGGACGCGCTGCTGGCGGACCGGGCCGACGCGGAGGTGTTCGGCCTCAACGCGATCAGCGACGGCCTGCACGTGGTGCTGCCGGAGGCGGCCGTGGGACTGGCCTCGCGACTGCGCGAGCGCGGCTTCCGGCCGATCGGGATGGACCTCAGCGAGCTTCTCAAGGGCGGCGGCAGCGTGAAGTGCTGCACCTTGGAGATCCGCGCGACGGCCTGAGCGGGTGGCCTGAGCGGGCGGCCCACCGAGCACCGGTGATCATTGGTGATCACCGGTGCTCGACTGTAGATCGACCGTTGAACGCTCCCGGCCAGACTGGTGCCACACCACGACGGAACCCCTTCCCAGCAGGGAAGCGAGCCGAGGAGTACCAGAGATGACGCAGCGTCCGGCCACCACCATCCGCACCCGCCTCCGGCTGTTCACGGTCGGCCTCGGGGTGACCGTCGCCCTGGGCGCCGGCCTCTCGGTGACGGTCGCCGGGGCGGCGGCCGACGCCGGGGTGGCGACGGTGGTGAGCGGCGGCGGCGCGACGCCGACGCCCACCCCGACCCCCACCCCGACCGGCGGCAACGGCGACTGGAACAGCACCGGCTCCTGAGCACACCGGTTCCTGCGCACCAGTTCCTGAACGCACCGGAACCGCCAGCAGGATCGATTCCTCAGCAGCCCGAGGAGAGCCGGTCGGCGGCCCGCCGGACCGCCCGGCCCGACGGGGTCGACGGATCCGGACCCTCGGCCCGGGGCAGCAGCCCCGCCACCTCCGCCGCCTCCGGCAGCCCCAGCCGGACGAAGATCCGGTGCGCCTCCCGCAGCCGCCCGTACGCCTCGGCCTCCCGCCCGAGGTCGGCCAGCGTCCGGCCCAGCACCAGCAGCGCGTGGCCCTGGTCCCGCTCGGCACCCAGCTCCTCGCACAGCTCCAGCGCCTGCCCGGCGTGCTCCAGCGCCTCCTCCGTCCGGCCGAGCGAGCGCAGACTGTCCGCCATCCGGTAGCGGGCGTGCCCGGCCCGGGCCCGCAGACCGGACGCCGAGGCCACCGCCAGGCACTCGCCGAACCAGGTGACCGCCTCCTCGTGCCGCCCCAGCCCGTGCAGCGCCAGCCCCAGCACGTACAGCGTGTACGCCCGGCCCGGATCGTCGTTCCGGGTCCGCAGCTCGGCCAGCGCCTCGTGGCAGATCGGCACCGCCTCGGCGGCCCGCCCGCTGCGCACCCGGGCCAGCGCCGCGTTCACCGTCGTCACCAGCGCCCCGGAGCGGTGGCCGAGTTCGCGGGCCAGCAGCAGCGCCTCGTCGTAGTGCCCGACGGCCTCGTCGTAGCGGCTGAGGAACTGGCAGACCAGGCCGAGGTCGTTCAGCGCCTGGCGCAGGATCACCGTGTCGCCCGCCGCGCGGGAGGCGGCCACCGCCAGCCGGGAGGCCGCCTCCGCCTCCTCCAGCCGGGTGGCGGCCAGGGCGACGTTGCCGCGCAGGAAGTGCGCACGACCAGCTGCCCGGTGGTCGGCGCGGTGGACCGCGGCGGCGGCCAGGGCCTCCGCGGTGGTGGCCAGCTGGCGGCTGGGCGGGGCGAGGACGAAGGGCGTGAGCGCGATCAGCAGGTCGATCGCGGCGCGCAGCGGGGCCGTGGTCGGTCCGTCGGCGGGGTCCGGTGCCGGGCCGTCGGAAGGCTCGCCGCTCGGGCCGTCGGCGTCGTCCGCGACGCTCCAGCCCGCCACCTGCGCGGCCAGCGCGATCGCCCCGGAACCCTCCGCCTCGGCCCAGGCCCGCGCCCCGTCCGGCCCGTCCAGCGGGACGCCCGCGCTACGGGCCGGCCCGAGCGCGCCGGCCGCCGGATCCCCGGGAACGGCGTGCTGGAAGGCCGAGCAGGCGGTGGCCAGCAGGTGGTCCAGCATCCGGTCGCGGGCCGCCACGGCCGCGCCGGGATCGTCCGGACGGCGCCGGGCGAACGCGCGCAGCAGGTCGTGGAAGCGGTAGCGGCCGGGGAAGGGCGACTCCATCATCGCCACGTCCACCAGGGCCTCCAGCAGGTCCTCGGCGTCGTACTCGTCCAGGTCCAGCAGGGCGGCCGCGGCCTGCAGCCCGAGGTCCGGCCCGTCCACCGAGGCGGCCAGCCGGAACGCCCGGGCCTGGGCGGGCGTCAACTGGCGGTAGCTCAGTTCGAAGGCCGCCGCCACCTCCAGGTCGCCGATCCGCAGCTCGTCGATCCGCCGCCGCTCGACCGCCAGCCGGCGGCCCAGCGTCTGCACCGTCCAGCTCGGCCGGGCCGCCAGCCGGGCCGCCACGATCCGGACCGCGAGCGGGAGGTGGCCGCAGACGAGCAGCAGCTCCCGGGCGGCCTGCGCCTCGGCGGCCAGCCGCTCGGCGCCGATGGTGCGGCCCAGCAGCTCCAGCGCCTCCTCGGGTTCGAAGACGCCGAGGTCGGCCTGGACGGTCGCGGGCAGGCCGGACAGCCGGGTCCGGCTGGTGGTGAGCACGGCACAGCCGACCGCACCCGGCAGCAGCGGTCTGATCTGCGCGGTGTCGTGGACGTTGTCGAGCACCAGCAGCAGCCGCCGGCCGTCCACCGCCGAGCGGAACAGCGCCGAGCGGGCGTCCAGACCCTCCGGCACCGCGTCGGCCGGCACGCCGAGCGCCACCAGGAAGCCGCTGAGCACCGCCTCCGGATCGGCCGGGGTGGCGTCAGCGCCGCGCAGGTCGACGTAGAGCTGACCGTCCGGGTAGGCCTCGCGGACCCGGTGGGCGACGTGCAGGGCCAGCGCGGTCTTGCCGACCCCGCCCATGCCGACCACGGTCGCGATCACCAGCGCCTGCTGGCCCGGTGCGCCGGGGTTTCTGTCGGGCGCCCCTCCGTGCGCCCCGCCGAGAGCCTTGCCCAGCCGTTCGACCAGGACCGATCGGCCGGTGAAGTCGGCTGCGTCGGGCGGCAGTTGGGCCGGTCTGGGGGTCGGTGTGCTGCTCCCGGCCGGGGCGGTGTTCCCGGCCGGTGCGGCGGCGGGAGCGTTCGGCGCCGCCGGTCCGGTGGGCGGGTCCGGCGCCTCGGCCCCGGGTGCGGGCGGCTCCGCCGGACCGGCGGCGGCCGGGCCCGGGACGAGCGCGACGGGGACGAGCGCGACGGAGGGTGCCGGGGCGGCGAGCGACGGGTCCCCCTCCAGGATCCGCTGGTGCAGCAGGTCCAGCTCCGCCCCGGGCGCCACCCCCAGTTCGGCCAGGAACAGCTGACGCGCGCCCCGGAACACGGCCAGCGCGTCCGCCTGCCGCCCGGCCTGGTACAGCGCCCGCATCAGCAGCCCGTACGCCCGCTCGTGCAGCGGGTGCTCGGTGGTCAGCGAGGTCAGCTCCGGGATGCACCGGGAGTAGCGCCCCAGCGCCAGGTCCAGGGCGATCCGCTCCTCCAGCAGGGTCAGCCGCAGCTCCTGGAGCCGCTGGCGCTGCCGCTGCGCGAACGGCCCGGGGATGCCGGCCAGCGGCTCGCCCTGCCACAGCTCCAGGGCCTGGTTCAGCAGGTCGCGCGCCTGCTGCGGCTCCCCGGCGGCCGCCGTGCGCTCGGCCTGCGCCGCCAGCTCCTCCGCCTGCGCCGCGTCCACCGCGTGCTTGGGCAGCACCAGCCGGTAGCCGTCCCCGACCGAGGTCAGCACGGTCGGCGCGTCCGGCGCCTCGCCGTGCAGGACCTTGCGCCACCGCCAGGCGTAGGTGCGCACCGTCGTCATCGCGGTGCCCGGCGGCTCCTCGCCCCACAGGGCGTCGATCAGGTCGGTGGCGCTCGCGCCGTGGCCGGGCCGGAGCAGCAGCACCGCCAGCATCGCCTGCTGCTGGGGGCTGCCCACCTTCAGTACGGTCGCGCCGCGCTGCGCCCGCATCAAGCCCAGCACCGAGAACCGGAAATCATCCATTCCTGCACCTGCCCGCTTCATGTGCTCGCCCCCGCCCGCACGTGCCACCCCCGAATTGGTGAGTCCCTATCAACCCACGGGACCTGGCGGGATGTCGAGAGATCGTCGACCCGGTGGTGATCCGGTGTTGATCGGCCGTCGCCACAATCGGTGATGTGGCGCCCGCAGTCGGCCCGGCCCCTCACCGCCGGACCCGCCACGTCCCCGGTCGCCCGGCCGCCGACCGGCGACCCCCACGGCTCTCGGAGGCGGACGCCCATGAACACGGACCGGAACAGCGACCTGAGCACCGGCCGGAAAGCGGATCCGAACGCGGAACCGAGTACGGCGTCGAGCACGGACCTGAGCACCGACCGGGCCACGGACCGGCAGGGCGGACTGGACACCGACCTGCTCCACCGCCTGCTCGACGTCGACCCGGCCTGCGGACCCGTCGAACTGCTCCACCGCGCCCGCGGCGAGCGCCACCTCCCGTACCTGGTGCTCGCCGCGCTCGCCCGGGAGGACGTCCGGATGGGCGCGCACGCCCGGGACGAGCTGCGGCGCGCCCGCGACCGGGTCGAGTGTTACGCCCGGGTCGCCCGTGACCTCGCCGACGCCACCGGGGTCCGCCCGATCCGCGACCTGCCACTGGCCGGCTACTACCCGCCCGACCTGCCCCGGCCGCTGGCCGAGCTCAGCCTCGTCAGCCCCACCGAGGCCTCGCTCTGGCAGGCCGTCAACCGGCTGGTCACCGACCACCCGGTGGAGTCCGTGGAGGTCACCCTGCTCGGCGAGCGCCCCCGGCACACCGCCGTCACCCTGCGCTGGCCGGCCGGGGACCCGCTGCTCGACCCGTGGTACCAGGTGCGGGTCGCGACCGCCGCGCTCCCCGGCGACCTCGCCACCGTCCCGGTCCGCCCCTACCTGGCCGCCGACGACCACGTCGAATGCCTGATCGCCCTCGCCGAGGAGGGGCTCGGGCGCACCTTCCTCGCGGGCGACGTGATCGACGTGGCCCGGCTCGCCGGGCAGCCCTTCGAGCCCGTCGAGACCGCCGCGGTGGTCGCCGCCTACCGGCTCGCCCCGGAGGCCGCCGCCCTCCTCGACCTCGCCGCCGAGCACGTGCCGCTCGGCGCCCTGCGGGACGTCCGCACCGTCCTGGAGGCCGAGGTCGCCCCCGAACTCCGCCGCCGGACCTCTGCCGGCACCCCGCCGTGCCACGGCACCTCGCCGCGCCACGGCACGCTGCTGCGCCGCACCGTCATCCGGCACCAGTGGGACGAGGCGCTGCTGCTCCCGGCCGGCGACGCCACCCTGCTGCTCACTCCGGTCGCCGACTACCTGCTCGGCCCCGAGGGCACCCGGCCGACGGACCGCGAGCGCACCGCCGCCCTCGCCGCCCTGCACGCCTGGGACGCGACCCTCCCCGGCAGCCCGGACGGGGCCCCGTGCACCGGCCTGTCGGGGCCGCGCCACCGCTGAGCCGGCCCCGCGGGGCGTGGCCGAGGGCGGGGGGACTTGCCGACCCGCCCCGGATGTCTTGTATCGTTCCTGGCGAATCATCCAGAGGGGTGGAGGGACCGGCCCTACGAAGCCCCGGCAACTCCCCGTTCGACCCGGCGTCCGAAGTACGCGCCGTGTTGGCGGGGGCAGTGCCAACTCCGGCCTGTCGCCACTGTGGCGCGGGAAAGATGAGGAGACACGGTGCTCTCTGTGCTGTCCTTCGCCCGGGCGCTTCCCGCCCCGGTCCTTTCGCGTACCCGTCTCGTGCCCGGCGCAGGCAATCGGCCGACTTCTCCGGCCTGTCCTCGCTGACCACACCCCCCGGCTCCCCGCCAGGAGCCGCCGTGAGCAGCGCGGACCCGCTGCTCCCGGGCCTTGAGACTGGAGTACCCATCCCATGGAGAACACGAGCGGCGTCGGCGTGCTCGACAAGGTCACCTCGATCCTCGGCACCCTGGAGGCCGGGCCCGCCACCCTGGGCGGCCTCGTCGCCGCCACCGGCATGGCGCGGCCCACCGCCCACCGGCTGGCCGTCGCACTCGAACACCACCGCCTGGTCAGCCGGGACGTCCAGGGCCGGTTCATGCTCGGCCCCCGCCTCGGCGAGCTCTCGGCGGCCGCCGGCGAGGACCGGCTGCTGGCCGCGGCCGGTTCGGTCCTCGCCCAGCTGCGGGACGCCACCGGCGAGAGCGCCCAGCTCTACCGGCGGCAGGGCGAGGTCCGGATCTGCGTGGCCGCCGCCGAGCGGCTCACCGGGCTGCGCGACACCGTTCCGGTGGGGGTCACCCTCCCCATGAAGGTCGGCTCCGCCGCCCAGATCCTGCTCGCCTGGGAGGAGCCCGAGCGCCTCCACCGCGGCCTGCAGGGGGCCCGCTTCACCGCCACCGCGCTGAGCGGCGTGCGGCGCCGCGGCTGGGCCCAGTCCGTCGGCGAGCGCGAGGTCGGGGTCGCCTCCGTGGCCGCGCCCGTCCGCGGCCAGTCCAACCGGGTGGTGGCCGCCGTCACGGTCTCCGGGCCGATCGAACGGCTCAGCCGCCACCCCGGTGCCCAGCTCTCCCAGGCCGTCGTCGAGGCGGCCCACCGGCTCACCGAGGCCCTGCGCCAGCCCTGACGGGGGCTCCGAGGCTCTCGGATTCCGAGGTTCCGGGGTTCCCTGGTTACGGGTTCCGAACCTCGGGTTCCGAACCTCGGGTTCCGAGACTCCGGGCTCCGGGGCGCACCTCCGCGCGCCCCGGGGCCCGGTTCCGGCCCGTACCGGTCCCGGGTCCGGCTTGGCTCGGGCCCGGTTCCGACCGGCTCAGGCCCGGTGCGGCAGGCCGGTGAGGCTGGGGCGGGGGATCCGGCTGATCACCGCGCCGATCAGTGTGCCGATCGACACCCCGAAGACCGCCGAGACGGCCGCCAGCAGCGACTGCGCCCCGTTCCCGACCTCGATCTGCGCGGTGTTCAGCAGACCGAAGGAGCCCGGCACGACGATCCAGAACGCCGGGAGGTAGAGCACCTGCCAGAGCGGACCGCCCGGCAGCCAGTGCACCAGGGTGGCCGCGACCGCGGCGGCCACGGCACCGGCCAGGCCGCCGATCGCCGCGCCGTGCACCGACCCCACCGCCACCTGGGCGGTGACGCTCACCGCGATCACCGCGACGATCCACGGGATGGCCGAGGGCGGGGTGTGGACGTTGACCACCACCCCGGCCACCGCGATCGCCAGCCCCAGCGCGATCACCCACCAGCTCGGCTTGGCCACCTGCACGTTGGCCAGCGCGGTGGACGGCATGCCGATCGCGGTCGCGGCCGCGGCCACCCCGGCGAGGAACAGCGTCAGCTGCACGGCGCCGGAGACCAGCCGGGCGGTGCCCGCGTTGGCCGCGCCGGCGGCGATCTCGGACAGCCCGGTGACCAGCAGCCCGCCCGGCAGCAGGATCGCCAGGGTGGCCACGATCGTCCGCAGCGGCCCGTCCAGCAGCGAGGCCCGCGCGAGCGCCAGGACCAGCAGCGCGACCAGGAAGCCGGCCGTGACGGGCAGCAGCGGCCGCAGGTGCGGCCGCCGCCGGGCGAGCACGGTCAGGCCCACCACGATCAGCGAGCCGAGCCCGGCGGCCAGCACGTTCGCCACCACCGGCTGCAGGAAGATGCAGACCCCGACCCCGACCGGCAGCGCCCCGAAGTCCGCCACCCACGCGGGCCAGCGGGCGGGCGCCCGCCGGATCCGGTCCAGCTCGGCGCGCGCCCGGGGCCCGTCGAGTTCGCCCGCCCGCAGCCGGTGCACCAGGTCGAGGACGTCGGCCGTCTGCTCGAACCGCAGGGTGCCGCCGAGCGGCTGGAACCTGGTGGCGCCGTCCGGGTCCAGGGCCACGAACAGCCCGTTGGTCAGCACGGCGACCTGGACCTCCGGGGCGCCCAACGCCCGCCCCAGTCCACGGAGTTCGTCCTCGACCTCATGGACGGGCAGGCCGCCGCCCAGCAGGGCTTCGCCCAGGTCGAGCAGGAGACGGCAGAGCGGGTCGGGCGGGGCGTCGGCGTCCCGGACCGATGGAGACTTGCTAGGCATGGCAGGTATCGTCCCACCCTGCCCGATTCGGTCTGAATCTGCCCCGGTCTGTTCGCTTCCCGAGCGCCTGCTGCCCCCGGGGTCCGGGTGACCGCTACGGGCGGACGGTGAGGACCAGCTTGCCCGTGACCCGGCCGGTCTCGCCCTCGGCGTGGGCCTTCGCGGCCTCCGCGAGCGGGTAGGTGGCGGAGACGTGCGGGCGCAGCTGCCCGGCTTCGACGAGGGCGGCGATCGCGGCCATGCCCGCCCGGTCGTGCTCGACCAGCAGGGCCTTCGCCGTCACGCCCAGCTCGGCGGCGCGCTCGGCCACCTCGTCGATCCCCTGGGGCAGGATCGACACCAGGACGCCGCCGGGCCGGAGGGTCTCCAGGGAGCGCAGCCGGTCGTCGCCGCCGAGCGGGTCGAGGACCACGTCGATGTCGCGGGCCTCCGCCACGAAGTCGGCCGTGCGGTAGTCGATGACCTCGTCCGCGCCCAGGCCCCGGACGAAATCGTGCTTGGCGGCGGACGCCGTACCGATGACGTACGCGCCGCGCGCCTTGGCGATCTGCACGGCGACGTGCCCGACGCCGCCGGCCGCCGCGTGCACCAGGACCCGCTGCCCCGGCCGCAGCCCCGCCGTGTCGACGAGCGCCTGCCAGGCGGTGAGCGCCACCAGCGGGAGCGCCCCGGCCTCGACGTGGCTCAGTACGGCGGGCTTGGGCACGAAGGCCCGGGCGGGGCCGACGACGTACTCGGCGTGCGCGCCGGCGCCGTACGGGTAGGGCAGCATGCCGAACACCTCGTCGCCCGGGGCGAAGAGCGAGACGCCGACGCCGACCGCCTCGACGCTGCCGGAGACGTCCCAGCCGAGCGTGAACGGCGGCTGCCCGAGGAAGTAGCCGCGGTCGCGGTGCTTCCAGTCGGTGGGGTTGACCCCGGCGGCGTGGACGGCGACGAGAACCTGGCCGACGCCGGGCGCGGGCCGCTCGACCTCGGCCTCGTGGAGGACGTCCGGGGTGCCGAGGGTGGTCTGGGTGATGGCCCGCATCGTGTTCGTGCTCGTGGAGTTCATGGTCATGGAGTTCGTGGTCATGGAGCCAGCCTGCGGCCGCGCCCCTGACCAGCGAAATGGCAAGATTGCCAAAGACCGATAGAATCGTGCCATGCCTGCGATGGAACCCTGTGGTCCCCTCGGTTCTGGCGGCCCCGGCGCCCGGCCGCCGCACCGCGTCGTCGTCCTCGCCCTCGACGGCGTCTACCCCTTCGAGCTGGGCATCCCCAACCGGGTCTTCCCCGGGGTGCCGGGCGCGTACGAGGTGGTGACGTGCGCGGCGACGGAGGACCGGACGGTCGCGACCAGCGCCGACTTCACCATCACCGTCGGGCACGGGCCCGAGGCCCTGGAGAGCGCCGACACCGTCGTCATCCCGCCGTACGCCCTGCACCGCGCCACCGCCGACCTGCCGGAGCCCGAGCGCGCGGCCCTCGCCCGGATCCGCCCCGGCACCCGCATCGTCTCCATCTGCACCGGCGCCTTCGCGCTGGCCGCCGCCGGCCTGCTCGACGGACGCCCCGCCACCACCCACTGGGCCCTGGCGCCGGCCTTCCGCCGGATGTACCCCCGGGTCGCCCTGGACGCCGACGTGCTCTTCGTCGACGACGGCGACATCCTCACCTCGGCGGGCGCCGCCTCCGGCCTCGACGTCTGCCTGCACCTGGTGCGCTCCGACCACGGCAGCGCCGTCGCCAACCAGGTCGCCCGCCAGTGCGTGGTCCCGCCCTGGCGCGAGGGCGGCCAGGCCCAGTACATCGAACAACCGGTGCCCCCGGAAGGCGCCAACGGCACCGCCGCCACCCAGGCCTGGGCCCTCCAACACCTCGACCGCCCGCTCGCCCTCCGCGAGCTGGCCGCCCACGCCCGGATGAGCCCGCGCACCTTCGCCCGCCGCTTCCAGGACGAGACCGGCACCAGCCCGGGCCGCTGGCTGATCCAGCAACGCCTCCACCGCGCCCGCCACCTGCTGGAGACCAGCGACCTCCCCGTCGACCGCATCGCCACCGAGATCGGCTTCGCCACCGGCGCCTCCCTCCGCCAGCACCTCCACGCCGCGATCGGCGTCTCCCCCCAGACCTACCGCACCACCTTCCGCGGCCACCCCGGCCCCCAACCCCACCCTGACCACCGCCCGACGTAGGAAGTCGGCAGGCCCGACTTCCTACGTCGAATCGTTAGCCGCCGCCGAATCGACGAGCGAGGAGCCGGGGCGAGGTGAGCCCCGGAGCCCGGTTGTCCTGTCCGGCAGCCATGTGATCGAGCCACCGCTCATACCAGGCGAGAAAGTCCGGGGCCGAGGAGACGTTCGGACCCCAGAAGCCGTCTGCGTTGCCGACGACCACGCGCCCGGCGAGAGGGCCGGTCATGCCGACGAGGGCGAGATCGCTGCAGCCGCGTTCGATGACGTGTAGGAACAGGTCACCACGGCGGGTGGGACGGTAGGCCCGGCTGAATCCCCTACCGCCCATGGTGGTGGGGATGCCGGGACGGCGCACCCCAGGTCGTCGACAATGAGAACGGATGGGTCGGTTTCCACTACTACGTGGCGCTGAATCGGCTCTTGTACTGGCTCTGCCGGTCAACAGGGTCCCTCATCGGTCTCGCCCGACGAAGTCGTTGAGCGACAACGTGAGTACCTGTTTCTGATGGCACGCGAACGAGCCGAGGTGCGTGGTGGGCGACGGGGGCTGTCACTGCTGGTGTGGCAACGAGTACGTTGATGGGGTGGATGAACCGACGGTCCCGACAGCGGGTATGACGATCAGCGTTCGGACGCGCCAGGACGTGGTGATCGTTGATCCCGAGCGCTTCCTCGCCTCGGCCCGCCAGGCGTATCGCGAACTGTCTCCCGATGTCACCGAGGAGACCGCGTCCGAGATCGTCAACGATGTCCATGAAGCTGTGTTCGTCCTGCTGGAGCGGTTCGGCCACCTTGCAGCCGATGCGCCGAACACGTTCGCCGGCCTTCCCGGCCAACGGACTTTTGATCGTTCGGATGGTCTTTCGCCTGCGGGCGAACGCAGGCAGGTCGTGCTCGACGATCCGATGCCGTTGCAGGACTACGGCTGTTTCGGACCGGAGGACCCGTTCGTCCTTCCAGGGGATGCTATTGAGCGTCCGTAGGCACATGGAGATGTCGCCGTGCCCTCTGCGATGCTCGGCTCATGCGCGTGAGTTTCGACGGTGTCACCCCGGTGCCGCGGATGCTGCTGGTCAGCGAGTTCCTGCTCCGCCCCGACTTCCGGGTCGAACTGGACGGGTCGGTATTCGTCGCGGTCGGCGACCGAGTCTCGTACGAGGACGGCACCATTGCTGTGACGTGCCCGACCGGTCAGCGACGCAGGCATCCGGCCCGAAACAGCTACTGGATCTGCCGCTGATCGCAGCGATCGTCAACTGGCCCTCGCACCGTTGGCCGGTCTCCCCAAGGCCGTCATTGCCTATCGGAGCTCAGGCAGTGGTCCGGAGTTCTTTGGGTAGCAGCCCTCTTGAAGCCGGAAGAGGTACTTCCGGAGGTCCGCGCGGAGCCCTTCAGTGATGTAGGCGGCAAAGTCCCTCAGCCCCTCCGCGGCTTCCCTCTCGTCAGACCTGTCGCTGGATGACCATGTGGGCAGGAGGGACTCCAGGTACTCGGTGACCCGCCCACGGTCGAGCCACCAGTCCCGAACAGCCTCGGGTGTCCATCGGCTGTTGCCGTCGCAGGCATAGCCGCGGTACGGATCTTCCTGGGCTGCTGTCACCAGGTTCAGGACCTCGGCCGTGGTCGCCGGCTGGCGATACACATATTCACCGAAGTACTCGCCGCCGTAGAGTACATGACGTGGTGCGTGTAGCCGGCCCGTCCAACAGTTATCGGCGATCCCGGTATAGAAGGGGCCAGGAACGTTCAACCAGAGCCGGTCCTCCCAACGCCCACCGAAGGACGTCTCGGGCTCGCCTTCTGGAAGCGCCGCTATCGGTTCCCAGCACAACTCTTCATAGGTCATCCGCGAAGCTTAGGATCCGATGGGAAGGATCTCTAGACGTTTGCGCTGCTTCGTCCGGTGTCGCGTCGGATGTCGGGCATGCCGAGGTGGACCGCGGACGGTTGTGCTGCCCGGTCGCGCATGGCCTCCAGCTTCTGCGCGGCGGCAGCCATGATGCTCTCGATGGCGGTCACCTCGTCGAGCCCTGCTCCCCGGCCTCTTGGGGCCGGTCACCCCGTGGCCGGGCTGCGGGGGTGGG
Source organism: Kitasatospora sp. SC0581 (assembly GCF_048159585.1). NCBI lineage: Bacteria > Bacillati > Actinomycetota > Actinomycetes > Kitasatosporales > Streptomycetaceae > Kitasatospora > Kitasatospora sp. SC0581. The sequence goes on from NZ_JBLRWA010000026.1 coordinate 106,961, forward strand.
CGCGGTGGGTGCGCCAGGCGGTGAGGGCTTCGGTGTGGGTGCCGGTCGGATGGGAGGTGTGCCAGGTGCGGAGGAAGCGGTTGAGTTCGAACTGTGGGTCGATTTCCTGGGGTTGGGCGGCGGCCCGGCGGGTGGTGTGCCAGTGGGTGGTGGCGTCGGCCAGGGTGCGTCCGGCGGATTCGGCGATGAAGGTGCGCATGTGGGCGTCGAAGTGGAAGGCTGGGCCGATCTCGCGGCGGAAGTACTCGCGCAGGACTTGGCTGCACCGCTGGCCCTCGGGGATGACGGTGGATCCGTCGACCGGGGCGGCGAGTTGGCGGCCGGCCTTGCGTGCGCGGGGTGGGGCGGTGGGTGGGGCGGCGCCGTCGAGTGCGGCTCGTAGCCGCTCCGTCAGTGCTGCCTTTCCGCCGCCGCGCGGCACGCCGAGTTCCCGGGCGAGCGTGGTCAGTTCGGCCAGCGTCCAGTACCAGCGGGCCAGTTCGTTCCCGCTCAGTGCCGCGCTCGGCTCCGGTCGGATCTCAGTGCCCGTATGCGAACTCATGCCTCCATGATAGGAGGGTGGTGTACGTCCGGTGGTTCATGGAGGAACCTGTGGCGCGGTGTGGAAAACCCCGAATCCGCCCTCGCCGCTTCGGATCTGCAGATGGTGATGTGCTGTGCGTGAGTTCGCACGAGTATAGGAGTGCGTGCCGGGGTATCCGCACCTGGTTTTTGACCATTTGAAAGCCGTCGGGAAATCTTTCAATCCTGATGTCCGGCGGGTCCGGGTTCTACCGGGTCGATCTTGGAGCATGGGATGATGTCATCCATGACGTGCATTCGAAGGGGCTATGCCGCGTAGAACACCGGCTTCACTTCGGCCGCGCGTACGCGGCTGGGGGAGGGCCTGGGTGCGGTATCGCGATGTCCCGGGTCTTTCGGGGGCGGCCAACGCCGCCGTCCGTGTGCTTGAGCGGGAGCGGTTGGCTCCGGGCATGGTGTCAGTGGCGCTGAGCGTCTGGTCCGTGCGTGTCCACGGCACCGAGCGCCGGTGGAGGCGGTGGGAGGCCGAGTTCACCTGTCCGTGCTGTGGGTCGGGCTGGGCCCGGGACACGTTGCAGGAGGCTCTGTTCATGCTTCCGTCAAGGGCTGCGGGCGAACTCCGGGTTCAGCTGGATCGCCTGGACGTGGTGCTTCTCGGGCGGACGCATCATGAGCCGACGGCGGACGCCGAGTTGGCGTGGTGGCATCGCAGGTGCTGATAGGCCCGGGGCCTGGACCGTGGCGTTCGGGCAGGCTCCCGCAGGACGTTCCTGCGATGTCGGGCGAGGGCGTCCGCGGTCGGTCCGCCCGTAGGAGCCGGCCTTCGCCGCCCGCGAATCCGACGCCTTGGAAGGAGGTGCCGAACTCCACCTGCACGAAGCCGAGTTCCCGGTGCAGGTCGAGCGAGGCGCGGTTCCTGGCGGAGACGAAGCACCAGACCGCCGAGTCCCTTTCCCAGGCCCATTCCATCCGGCGTCGGGTCAGCAGCCTCGCCAGGCCCCGGCGCCGCCAGGCGGCATCCACCGTGACGCCGGTCAGGTAGTGGCCGGCCGGGGCGCCGTCCGCCGGGTGCGCGGGCAGGTAGGCCGCACTCGCGTACCCGACGGCTTCACCGGAGACCTTCGCGGTGACCATCAGGCTGCGCTCACCGCGAAGTGCCCGGTGGATGCGGTCCGCCCATTCGTCCGCCGAGCCGCCGCGCGCCCGGGCCTGCAACTCGGCCAGCACGGGTGCGTCGTCCTCGGTGGCCTCCGCCACCACCGCGATCACGGGTGCGTGCCGCGCGGCCGGGTCGGGGGCGTAGGCGGCGAACCGCGGATCCGTCCCTGCCATGTCGTCCCTCTCGCCGGGCCGGTGCTGTCCTGGCCCGCCACGCTATGGCGGCCGACGCGGCCCCCGCTACCCGGCCGACGGCTCGGCCGACGGCTCGGGCGAAGGTCAGGTCGACGGGGTCGGGCCCGGCCTGAACGCGTCGGCGTGGTCGGCGACCCACCGGGAGAACGGTCTCGGCGGTACTCCGAGGATGTCGGACACCGCGGAGGTGAGGTACGCGGGCCTTCCGATCGTCGCGCCCCAGGCGTTGAGCAGCATGTCGACGGCCGGGCGCGGTGCCTTTCCGTCCATCGCGCCGCGGAACTCGTCCGGCGACAGCTCCTCGAACCTGGTCGGGCGTCCGAGGACGTTCCCGATGATCTCCACCTGCGCCGCCTGGCTCAGGGACTCGGGGCCGGTGAGGACGTAGTCGCCGTCGGCGTGTCCGTCCCCGTAGAGGGTGCGGGCCGCGACGGCCGCGATGTCACGGTCGTCGACGGGGGCGGTCTCGGCGGCGCCGTACGGCCAGCGGACCACCTCGCCGGCGCGGATGGCGGGTGCCCACCAGGCCAGGGAGTTCGATGCGAACATCCCCGGTCGGATGATCGTCGATTCGAGGCCGGTGGCCGCGATGAGTCGCTCGATCTCGGCGTGGAGTACCGCCATGGGGTTCGGCTGCCGGAAGAAGGGGTGGGGTGTCTGGTGCGGCGAGGAGAGGAGGACGACGCGCTGCGCGTGGGCGGCCAGGCGCTCGACGACTGCCGCGGCGGTCGGCGGCGGTGCGGTCCAGAGGAGGAAGACGGCGCCGACGCCCCGCAGCGCCCCGTCGAGGGAGGCGGGCACAGTGAGATCGCCGGTGACGACGTCGACGCCGGGCGGCAGCGTCGCCGCCGCTTCGGGACGACGGGTGAGGGCGCGGACCGGCACGCCCGCGGTGAGGAGTTCGTCGACGACTCCGCGCCCGATCCGGCCGGTGGCCCCGGTGACGAGCACCGGCGGCATGGGGGTTCGTGCGGTGTCTCGTGCGGCGTTTTGCGTGCTGTTCGGCTGGGTCATTCCTCCAGGAAATCGTTACTCGGTTAAAAACGCAACCTGGTCACTAATGTTATGCTGTTCAGGTGATCGAGCCGACGGGGCTGCGCGCCCGCAAGAAGGCGCGGACCCGTGACGCCATCGCCGAAGCGGCGGTCTCACTGTTCCTGGCGCACGGATTCGACCAGGTCTCGGTCAGCGACATCGCCGCCGTGGCCGAGGTCTCCAAGCCGACCCTCTTCCGGTACTTCCCCACCAAGGAGGACCTGGTCCTGCAGGGGTTCGCGGACCACCAGGGCGAGGCCGCGCGCGTCGTGCGCGACCGCCCGTCCGACGTCTCGCCGATGGCGGCACTGCACGCGCACTTCCTGGACGGCCTCGATCGGTTCGAACCCGTCACCGGCCTCAACGACCATCCCGCGGTGGTGGATTTCCACCGTCTGGTGTTCACCACGCCGAGCCTGGCGGGACGGCTCCTGCAGTACATGCTCGCGGACGAGCAGGCGCTGGCCGAGGCCCTCGACCCGGGCCCGGACGTCCAGGCGCGGTTGAGGGCGGCCCAGGTGATCGCGGTCCAACGGGTGCTCGCCCGCGCCAACTGGCAGAAGATCGCCGACGGGCGGAGCGCCCGCGACGTGCGGCCCGAGGCCGTCGCCGACGCCGACCAGGCCTTCGCCCGCCTGCGGTAGCGGTCCGGACGCGGCCTTCGTACAGGTTCCGTCGGTGCCCGGCGACGCTGGCGGAGAGCCCCTCGGCGATCCAGAATGATCGGATGATCAGGCTTGAGACTCCCCGTTTGATCCTGCGTCGCTGGCGCGAGGAGGACGTCGCGCCCATGGCCGCCGTCAACGCCGACCCCGAGGTCATGCGGTGGATCCGTGACGGCAGCGTCCGTGACGAGCAGCAGACCCGCGACGGGATCCGGGCGTGGGAGGCGGAGTGGGAGGCGCGGGGCTTCGGCCTGTTCGCCGTGGAGATCCGCTCCACCGGCGAACTGGCCGGGTTCACCGGCCTTTCGGTGCCCTCCTACCTGCCGGAGGTGCTGCCGGCGGTCGAGGTCGGCTGGCGGCTGGGACGTGCCCACTGGGGGCGGGGCCTGGCCACCGAAGCGGCCGCGGCCGCCGTACGGTTCGGCTTCGAGGAGCGGGGGCTGGAGCGGATCGTCAGCATCGCCCAGGTGGGCAACGACGCCTCCGAGCGGATCATGACCAAGCTGGGGATGCGGCTGGAGCGCGAGACCGTCAATCCCACCGGCGGCCGGCGAGTCCGGGTCTTCGCGTTGTCGGCGGACCAGTACGTCCCAACTGCCCGTTGACGGCGGGCCCGCACGGCGGCTTTCCGCACGGCTGCTTTCCGGGTGAACGTCCACGGCGGCCGCGCGTGCCGAGGACGTGGCGCGGGGAGCGGGCGGGCGACGATGCGGGCGTCGTGCGCCGCTCCGGCGGCGCGACCGTACGCAGGGAGAGGTGCCCATGTCCATCGAAGAGAACAAGAGGCTGGTCCGCCGGTTCTACCAGGAGGTGGACGCCGGCAACCTGGATGCCATGGACGACCTTGTCGCCGAGGACTACCAGGACCACTCGCCGCCGCCGTTCCCGGGGCTCGCCGCCGGCCGGGAGGGCTTGAAGCAGGCGTTCCGGCTGTTCTGGGAGGCCACACCCGGAGTCCACGAGATCGAGGACCAGATCGCGGAGGGCGACAAGGTGGTGACCCGGCTGACGGGCCGTGGGATGTGCGTGGGGGACCTCCCGGGCATCCCGGCGACCGGCCGGCCGATCACGATGACGGCGACGGTGATCCACCGCATCGAGAACGGGAAGCTCGCCGAGAAGTGGTCGGACAAGGACGTCCTCGGCTTCCTCCAGCAACTGGACGTGATCCCGCCGCTCGGCGGGCCCCCGGAGTAGCCCGCTGCGCCCTCGGAACGGTTCGGGTGGTGTTCCTGGAGGCGAAGTCGGCGGCGGCGTCCACCATCTGTCGGCGGCTCGCGCAGACGCGCACACACGAGGGTGGTCTTCGCGGACGGGACGCCGCCCGCGAAGACCACCCTCGGCAGTGCGCGCCGTGCTGGTGATGACCCGACACGTCGGCCGGTCGGTACGGCGGGCTCAGCGGAAGTCGTCGGCGTGGTCGACGGCCCACTGGGCGTAGGCGTGTGCCGGGGCGCCGGTGATCTTTTCGGCGATGACGGAGGTCACGGCCGCGACGCCGTCGGCGGCGGCCCACTGGCCGACGATCGCCTCGGCCACGACCGGGTGCATGGTCCTGGCGACGTCCGCGCGGGCCTGCTCGTGGGAGACGTGCTCGACCCGGATGGGACGGCCGATGGCCTCGCCGATGTGCTCGACCTGGCGTCGCAGGGTCAGGGACTCGGCGCCGTGGACGGTGTAGGCCTGGTGCGAGTGGCCCGGTTCGGTGAGGGCGGTCACCGCCAGCGCCGCGATGTCCTTCTCGTGCACCGGCGCCGACTGCGCGAGCGGGTAGGGGAGGCGGACGACGTTGCCGGTGCGGATCGACTCGGCCCACCAGGTACGGGTGTTGGCCGCGAACGTCCCCGGCCGGAGGAACGTCCAGTCCAGGCCGGACCGTTGGACGGCCTGCTCGATCGTGCGGTTCAGGCGGGCGACGGGGTGGTCGGCGGCGGGGTCCAGGACGACCGCCACCGACGAGAGCAGGACCACCTGCCGGATCCCGGCCGCCGCGGCCGCCGCGGTGACCTTCTCGATGTCGTAGGGCTTCTGGGGGTCGAGCATTCCGTACAGGAACAGCTTGTCGGCACCGTCGAGCGCCGCGGGCAGCGTCTCGGGACGGTCCAGGTCGGCGACGACCGCTTCGTACCCGGGCGTCGGGCCCGTGGCCGGGGTCCTGCTGACCGCTCTGACCTGCTCGCCGGCGGCCAGCAGGCCGTCGGCGACATGACGACCGACGTTGCCGCGGGCGCCGAAGACGACTGCCACCATGATGGAACCTCCTGCTTGGTGTGGACCTTGCTGTGGACGTGAAGTGCCGTACGGGAGCGGGCGGTTGCGAGCTGCGCCGCTGCGGGTCCGCCCCCGATCGCGGATCGCCGATCGCCGGTCAGGGCCGGATGTTCTCCAGGTCCGCCAGCACGCCGGGCTGCCGCGGCTCCCAGCCGAGCGCCTGCCGGGTGCGGGCGCTGGACGCGGGCTGGTCGGCCCGGAAGATCGGGCCGAGCGGGCCGTAGGTCTCCTCCGGCACCGACTGGACCGGCAGGCCCAGCCGTCGGCCGATGACGGCCGCGATGTCCCGCACCTCGTCCCCCTCGTCGGCCACGGCGTGCCAGGCGGTGCCGGGCTCCGCCCGCTCCAGGGCGAGCCGGAAGAGGGCGGCCGCGTCGAGCGCGTGGACGGCGGGCCAGCGCTGGGTGCCGTCGCCGGGGTAGCCGGAGATCCCGCTGCGGCGCGCGATGTCGGTCAGCAGGCCGGCGAACCCGCCCGCGCCCTCGGTGTGGACCGTGCGCGGCAGACGGACGGAGGTGCTCCGGACTCCGCGCGAGGCCAGGCCGAGGATCGCCGTGACCGTGCGACCGCGGCCGCCGACCGGCCCGTCGGTCGGCACCGGGTCGGCCTCGGTGGAGGCGCGGCCCGGCACGTGGGGCGTACCCGAGACGGTGACCAGGGGGCGGTCGCTGCCGAGGAGCTCCTCGCCGAGGGTGGTGAGGGCGGCGGTCTCCTCGGCGACGTTCCGGGCGAGGGCCTCGGGGCTGCTGAAGTCGTTGCCGAAGGCCAGGTGGATCACCCCGTCGGCCTGGGCAGCGCCGGAGCGCAGCACGTCCAGGTCGGCGAGGCCTCCCCGCAGCGGCTCGGCGCCGGCCGCCTCGGCGGCCCGGGCGGAGGCGTCGGAGCGGGCAAGCGCGAGGACGGTGTGGCCGTTGCCGAGGAGTTCGGCGACGACGGCGGAGCCGATCAGACCGGTGCCGCCGGTGACGAAGACACGCATGGGAATCCTCCCGGAAGTGATGGGACTCTTGTCCCATCACCGTAGCAGGATGATGGGACAAGAGTCCCATCACATATGCTGATCCCATGAGTCGATGGGAACCAGGTGCGCGTGAACGCCTCGTCGTGGCCGCGGTCGACCTGTTCACGGAGCAGGGGTACGACGCCACGACGGTCGCGCAGATCGCCGAGCGCGCCGGGGTCACCAAGAGCACCTTCTTCCGGCACTTCCCCGACAAGCGTGAGCTGCTGGTCGCCGGGCAGGAGACGCTGAGCCGGCTGCTGACCGAGGGCATCGCCGAAGCGCCCGGTGACGCCAGCCCGCTGGAGGCCGTCGCCGCCGGTCTCGAGCGCGCCTCGACCGCTATGGGCCCGGCCACCCGCGAACTCGCCCCCCGCCTGAAGGCGGCCATCGCGGCCAGCGCCGAGCTTCAGGAGCGCGACACCCTCAAGACCGTCAGCCTCGCGGCCGCGATGACCGCCGCGCTGGTCGCCCGCGGCGTACCCGATCCGATCGCGGCCCTCGCGGGCGAGCTGGGCGTCCTCGCCTTCAAGCGGGGGTACGCCGAATGGGCCGAGGGCGACCGCGGCGCAGAGGGTGAGCGAGGCGCCGAGGACGACGGTGGCGCCGAGCAGGCGCTCGCCTGGTACGTCCTGGCGGCCCTGGACGAACTGCGCGCGGCGAGCGCATCGCTGGGCTGACCGGAAGACCATCGTCCAGCGCTGGTGCGGCGGATGAGAAGCAGGCCTGACGGCTGCGGATTCGCGGTCGGGGCGTCTGCGAAGATCACTCCCAGCGCGTCACGCCACGCGGTTGATCAATGATCCGACGCCCCTCAAGCCGCGATGTCCTGGCCGATCGCCCGCAGGACGTCGGCGAGCCACACCAGGTGGTACCCCACCGCGCGATCCGGCTCGGCGAGGAGGCCGGTCAGGTGCTGCCAGGACTCGGAGAGCTGACCGATCGTGAGCTCGTCCGGGGCTCAGTAGACGTCGTAGAGGCCGTCCGGGGGGACGGACCAGAAGTAGTCCTTGTCCAGGGCGACGGTGTCGCCAGGTGTGGCGGCCTCGATGTGGCGTAGTACCAGGTCGAACGATCGGCGCAGGTCGGCAAGGGGGATGGACAGGGGTTCATCGGCCATGGGGATCAGTATCGGGCCTGTGCGACGGCGCTCGCTCCGGCTTTTCCGGCCGCCCGGCTCGGATCACCATGCGGCTGCGCGAGAAGTCGGTGGAGCCGACTTCCTGTGCGCGGGGGTGGTTGGGAGCTTGGGCTGAGCACGTCGGCCGCCCGCACGGTGTGCTCGGCGCCGTGAAAGGCTGGGGCATGTCCTATCACCTGCGGTTCTTCTTCGAGTACGGCGTCGACACCCCGTTGTGGCCGGGCCCTCAGAGCGCTCCCGACCTCGACAGCCCCTACGAATACCCCTGCGTCCTGGAGAAGCTGCCCATCACCCCGGCCACCCGGGACGAACTCACCAGACTCGCCGACCTGTACCAGTCCTCCCTCGACTGGGACCACCCGGCCGGCCCCTCGCCCTGGACCCGGGACCAGCAGGAATCGTTCCGAAGCGAGGCCGACGTGGCGCTGGAGGCGCTGCGCCGCGAGCTGGGCGACGAGTGGACGGTCGAGGACCGCAGGCACTGAGCCCGCGCTCGTGGGCCGGGCCGTAGTCGGTGGCGAACTGCGCCGGACCGGCGGGTATCTCGGTGGCGACAGCTCGTCCGCGCTGCCAGAGTGCCCTGGTGCTGAAGGAATCCGATGTACTCGAAGTGCTGGACCTGCTCAAGAGCGCAGGGGCCGCAGCCTGGGTGGACGGCGGCTGGGGTGTGGACGCCCTGATCGGGGAGACGACCCGAATCCATGCGGACCTCGACCTGGTCGTCCTGTTGGACCAACTGGACGTGGTGCGAGACGCGCTGGCCGAGGCCGGGTTCACGGAGGTCCTGCGGGACTGGCTGCCCGCCGCGCTTGCCGTCGCGGACGGTGCCGGCCGGGAGATCGACCTGCACCCCGTCCTCGGCTCCTCCCGCGAGGGCGGGGTGCAGCTTCTCCCGGGCGGTGAACGGTTCCACTACCCGCCGCCGGTGACCGGGACCATCGGCGGGCGCCGGGTCCCGTGTGTCGACGCGGCGACGCAGGTGCGGTGTCACCTCGGCTATGAAGCCACGGACAAGGACCGACAGGACATGGCACGGCTGCAGGCCGGCACAGGAGTCGAGCTTCCCCTGGACTACATGCCTGCGCCCTGAAGGCCGTTGCTCCGATCTTGAGGGCTGCCGCTCGGACGGGAGTCTCGATCGGGTGGCTCCGGCGGACCTGGGCCGGTGGTTGAAGGGCGAGGGCTGGAGTTGAGCGGCTGATTCGGGGCTGCGCAGGAAGTCGGCGGGGTCGACTTCCTGCGCGGGGCCGGTGGTTGGGGGGTCTGGCCGTAGCGGCAGGGGGCCGGCCGTGTCCGCGGATTCAATGCGGTAGGTGCTTCGACCAGTCTCCTCCGGGGCGGTAGGCGCGGCCGTCGTCGAGCTGCCTCGTCCCGCCGGGGACGACGTCGTCGTGGTACGGGTACTGTTCCGTCACCGCCGCGAGCAGGAACTCCAGGAAGCCGCCCTCGAAGAGGTCCCACTCCCGCATCGAGTGGAACTTGGCGGCGACCGGCCAGCGGTCCGGGTCCGGGCCCCGCGTCAGCCAGAAGAAGTGGTCCGAGTTGGAGTTGTTGGCCCATTTCAGCAGCCCTCCCTCGGCGGGGAACAGCGGGTACGGGCACTCGTCGTGGTCCCCGTCCCGGTAGGCCTCGGCCAGCCAGGCGCAGTATCCGTAGGGATCGGTCGTGTCGTACAGGAATCCCTCGAAACCGAGCGGCTGACTGACCTGGGAACTGGGCGCCGCCGATGGTGTGTAGATGTGCAGTTCGTCGCTGATGCTGACCATCCCGTAGCGGTCGACGAACGCCCGGTAGTCCGCGGGCAGTTGGAAACCGAGCACCTCGGGCCCGAGCTCCCAAGGGACCGGGACCACTCCGCCCGCGGGCGGCGGCCCGATGACCGCGCCGAGCCGGTCCAGTGTCTCCTCGATGTCCACGTCCACTCCCGTCAGCCGTTCGTTCCGGCCGGAGGCTATCCGCTGCCGGTGACACCGGAGGCGGGCGGCCCCACTTCCCTGCCCGGCCGACCAGCGGGCCGTCAGGGCGGGCCGCCGGTCCGTGGGGTTCGTCTCGGGGGCGAGGTCCTGGAGTGGCCGACCGGGCGGTCCGGCGCGAACCGGTGTGAACCGGCGCGGTCCGGCGCGAAACGGCGCGGGCGTCGGGGCCGGGCGCCGGACGGTTACGGTTCGGGGCCCGAACCGGCGCACGTCCTCGCTATGCTCTGTACTCGACCTGACGTTCCGTCACCATCCAACTGCGTAAGGGTTTCGCATGGACTCGAGTTCCGCACCGAACAGGCTCGTCGGCGGACGGTTCAGGCTGGTGAGAGCTCTGGCGGCCGGGGGCATGGGCCAGGTCTGGGAGGCCAGGGACGAACTGCTGGACATCGAGGTCGCGGTGAAGGAGGTCCGTTGGGAGGAGGAGGACCTCTCCGAGGACGAGCACGAGCAGGCCATCGCCCGGGCCATGGCGGAAGCCCGCCACGCGGCCGCGCTCCGCGACCACCCCAACATCGTCACGGTGCACGACGTGGTGGTGGAGGACGGCGGCCCGTGGATGGTGATGCGGCTGGTCCGCGGCCGTTCGCTGGCACAGGTGCTCCGGGCCGACGGGCCGTTGGAGCCGGAGCGGGCCGCCGAGGTGGCCGTCGGGGTGCTACGGGCGCTGGCCGCTGCGCACCGGGTGGGCATCCTCCACCGCGACGTGAAGCCGTCGAACATCATGCTGGCCGACGACGGCGGGGTGCTGCTGGCCGACTTCGGCATCGCCAAGAACCACGCGGGCACCGTGCTGACCACCACCGGGTCCCTGGTCGGGACGCTGGACTACATCGCCCCGGAGCGGCTGGCCCACGAGCCGGACACCCCGGCCGTCGACCTGTTCAGCCTCGGCGCGACGCTGTACGAGGCCGTCGAGGGGGTGTCGCCGTTCCGGCGGGAGACGACCGCGATGACGATCGCCGCCGTCGCGCTCGCCCTCGTCCCGCCGCCCCAACGGGCGGGCAGGCTGACGCCGTTGATCACCGCGCTGCTCTCCCGGGACCCGGCCGGTCGGCCCGACGCGGCGGCGGGGCTGGCCATGCTCGACGGCCCCGGGCCGGCGGGCGGGGGCGCCGCTCCGCAGCACGTCCCCGTGGCGGCGGAACCGACCGGCGGACCGGAGGGCGCCGCCACGCCCACCGAGCCCGACCTCCCGGTCACCCCTCCGGTCACCCCTCCGGCGACGGCGACGCCGACATCGACGCCGACGCCGACGCCGACATCGACGCCGACGCCGACGCCGACATCGACGCCGACGCCGACGCCGACATCGACGGCGACACCCACACCGACCGCGCCCCGCCCCGGACGGCTGCGGGAGCCCCGGACCCGGATCGCGCTGGCCACCGCGGTCGCCGTCGTCTGCGCGTCGGTCCTGTCCTGGGCCCTGCTCCGGAGCGATGACGACGCCGGCCGCGGCGCCGGCGCCGCGGCTTCCTCGCCCGCCCGGGACACCGGGGCCCCCTCGGCCTCTTCCGCCCCCTTGCCCCCCGTGATGTCCTCGGCCTCCTCACCCGCCCAGGACGCCGCCATGACGGCCACGGCGACGCCCGGGAACGCGGCCGGTCCGGCGGTGTCCGACGACCAGCACCTCCGTGTCTTCACGGCGTACAAGGACCAGCAGCTCCTGGAGAGCTACGTGGACCTCGGCAACGAGGCGGCGAAGCTCCGGCAGAGCCCGAACCCGGGCCAGGTCAGGGTGGTGGACTACGCACTCAGGTCCGAAGACTCCACCATCCCCCAGGTGCTGGCCGGCACCCGCCCGGTGGCGGTGCTCGACAAGGGCATCGTCCGGGTGTTTGTCGTGAACTCCGTGAACAAGCACCTGGTGGAGGCCCGGTTGGAACCCAACAAGGACTGGCAGGCCACCGACCTCGGTGATCAGGAGGTCCGGAGCACTCCGACCGCGGCGGTACTGGACGGGAAGGTCAACGTGTTCACCGTCGGCGTGGACAACCACCTGCGGCGGTCCTACCTGGACGACTCGGGCTGGGGCAGGCAGGACCTGCACGACGACCTCGGGCTCCTGGGCGCGGGGCAGCTGCCCGCCGCGCCGGTCGCCGCCGGCACCGCGCCGGTGGCGGTGGTGGAGGGGGATTTGGTCAGGGTGTACACGATCACGAAGGACCAGCAGCTCCAGGAGTCGTCGCTGAGGATCGGCGAGAAGTGGAACATCTTCACCATGACCGGCGTGCCGTCGTCCGTCATGACGCCGAGCGCGGTGGTGCACGACGGGGTGACGAGCGTCTTCACCGTCAACAGCGGCGACGGCCATCTCTCGGAGGCCCGGCTGACGCCTCCGGGGACGTCGGCGGGCGGCACGCAGGATGCAGGGTGGCGACTCCACGACCTGACCAAGGACTTCCGGGTGCCGGTGCCACGCTCCGCCCCGGCGGCCCTGGTGCACGGCGGGACCACCAGCCTCTTCCTGGTCGACAGGAACGGCCTGCTGACCGAGACGAAGGCGGCGGGCGGCGGGTGGGCGCCACAGGACTCCCTGGCGAACGCCGGTGTTCAGCAGGTGGCCGACGGCTTCGAGCCGGCGGTGGTGGACCACGGCGGCGTCACCCGCGTCTACACGGCCCGCCGGAGCGACGGGAAGCTCCAGGAGACCGCGTTGCGGAACGGCACGTGGAGCACCGAGGTCGTGGGGTGAGCGGGGCGGCCCGGACGGCGCCGGCCGTCCGGGCCGTCGGTCTTCTGCCACCTCCATGGACGTGGTGATCGCAGCCGCGACCAGTACGCGAGGGAAGGAACGGCAGAGCGGGTCCCCGCACCAGTCGGCTGCGTGAGAAGTCGGCGGGTCCGACTTCCTGTGCGGGGCGGGTGGTTGGGAGCCATCGCAGATCAGGAGGGATCGATGCCCGCGTACTCCAGCGGCGGCGCGATCGCCTGGGCGTCCGCGCCTTCGCCCACCCACAGGCCGATCAGGAAGGCCGCCGTCGCCTCTAGGAGGCCTGCCCGGTCGAGCCCTCCTCCGTTGAGCGGTACGCAGCCGAGGTCGCGAACGAGGTGTCCGACGGTGTCGAGGGCCGGCGCGTCGTCGCCGCAGAGCGGCACCGCGAGGGGGCGTCCGTCGAAGACGGTCGGGGTCCTGCGCCACACGCTCTCGTGGCAGAGGTTGAACGCCTTGACCACGGACGCGCCGGGCGCCGCGGCCGCGATGCGCTCGGCGGCCGACGGCCCGCCATGGGTCTCCAGGACGAAACCCGGGGCGATCGGATTGGTGCAGTCGACCAGCGTCCTTCCCCGCGCGGCGTCGGCCAGGCCGGAGACCACGCCGATCGCCGCCGCGTAAGGCACGGCCAGCAGCACCGCGTCCAGGCCGTGTTCGACCGCGTCCCGCGGGGTTCCCGCCCGTCCGCCGATCTGGTCGGCGAGTTCGGCGGCGCGGCCGTCGTCCCGCCCGCCCACCAGCACGTCGTGCCCGGCCCCCGCCCACCGGGTACCCAGCACCCGCGCCATTGCGCCGGTACCGATGATTCCGATCCTCATCATGACCAACCTCCTTGTGACGACCTGCCAGTCGGCTCAGGGAGACAGTAGGAAAGTCCTGGGGCACCATCTGGTAAGTGACCACTGACCACGGCTTCCTCGCCGACTGCCGAGCCCGGCTCGCCTTCGACCTGCTCGCCAACACCTGGAACGCCGTCCTGGTGTGGGCGCTGCGCGACGGGCCCTCGCGGCCCGGCGAACTGCGCGAGCGGATCGGCGGGATCAGCCCCAAAGTCCTCACGGAGACGCTGCGCCGGCTCCAGTCCGACGGGTTGGTGGAACGCCGCGCGTACGCCGGGTCGCCACCGCGCGTGGAGTACACCCTCACCGGGTTGGGGCGGACACTCCTGGAACCGATCGAGGCGTTCGGCGCCTGGGCCTTCGAACACGGCGAGGACGTGATGGCAGCCCGGGACCGGGCGGAGGCAACCGGGCACGGTCGCGACTGACGCCGGTCACGACGTCACAACCGGAGCGCTGAGCGGCTCCGCCGAAGTCCGTTGCCGATCCGAACCTGCGGTACGAACCCGGCCGCCCCTGGTGAACGGGGTCTGGGGGCGCCTGTCTCGAAGTCGGGTGTGAGCTTGTGGCAAGATCGCGGGATGCTGCGACTCACCGATTTCATCATCGACTGCCCGGACACGATGAAGCTGGCGGCTTTCTACTCCGAGGTGACGGGCCGTCCGATCAAGGAAGGCAGCTCGGCGGACTGGGCCGGCATCCAGTTCGGCGAGATCGAGCTGGCATTCATCCGGGTGGACGACTACCGCGCTCCGCAGTGGCCCGACAGCGAGCACCCCAAGCAGTTCCACCTCGACTTCGAAGTGGACGAGATCGAGCCCGAGCAGCGCCGCGTCCTCGACCTCGGCGCGACGCTGAGGCAGGACTTCATCGGCCCCAACGGCTACGGCTGGCAGGTCTACACCGACCCGATCGGCCACCCCTTCTGCCTGTGCCGCAACAAGGGCGTCATCTGGACCGACCAGGGCCCGGTCTGGCCCGAGCGCGGCTGACACGGCCTTGGTGAAGTCGGCTGCTGATCCTTTGACATGACGACGATCCTGCGGCATCCCCGACCTGGGTTCATGTGGGATTGGTGGGCAGTGGACGCCCACGGTTTCCTCGTGCAGTTCAGTTGCGGGCCCGCACCTGAGCATCTACTGGTGCATGTAGACCGTGTCGACGCTGCGGCTGCATGGGCCGAGGAGAACCGTCCCGCATGGTTCAACCACGCCCCCTCATCGCTTCACGCCTTCAGCTGCGACGGCGAGCTACCGGTCTACACCCGCAACAGCGTCCCGGACTCCCCGCTGCGACTGTCCGATGCCCCGGCAGCCGTCGCGGAGGTTGCGGCCCTGGTTGAACTGCACAGAGCAGTGGGAGACGCCTGGACGGTCTACCTCGACGAGGGATGGGTCTAGGCAGCCCGGCTGGAGTCACCTGGCCGACCGGATGACGACGGCGGCGATGGCCCATGTGCCGTCGGCGGCCCACTCCCGCAGCCGGTAGTGGGCGCCCTTCCACGAGCCGAAGCGCTCAGGCAGATCCATCCACGGCACCCCGGTGCGGTACTTGACTGCGATCGCGTCGATCACCTGCCGGTGATCACGCCACTGCCCTCCCCGCCGAGGTGTCGGATCCGGCGGCAACGGCTCGATCCTTGCCCACTGGGTGTCAGTCAATGACGCACACATCAACCAGCGATCGGATGATCCGAAGGAACGGCCTAGGTTCGGGCGGCTCGGGCGCGGCAGTGGGCGAGGGCGTACTTGATGCGGGTCTCGGAGTGGTGGGTGGTGGTGAGGAGTTCGCCGGCGGCGACGAGGGTGGCCCAGTACAGGGCGGGGTCGCCGGTGCGGGGCATGGGGCGGGCGGCGGTGAGGGAGAGGTACGCGGTGGTGAGGTTGCCGGTGGTGAACCAGCGCTGGAGACCGTGCTGGTGGCCGGGGCGGATGCCGCCCATGGCGTCGACGGCGGTGATGAAGAGGTCGACGACGGCGAGTTCGGTGTCGGTGAGGGACTTGGGGACATCGAAGACGCCGAGGGCTTCGAGGAGTTCGCCGGTGTCGGTCTCGGAGTCGGGGCGGGGGTCGGCGAGGAGGGCGTCGTAGCAGTCGTTGAGGCGGCGGGTGGTTTCGGCGAG
Organism: Kitasatospora sp. SC0581; assembly: GCF_048159585.1. NCBI lineage: Bacteria > Bacillati > Actinomycetota > Actinomycetes > Kitasatosporales > Streptomycetaceae > Kitasatospora > Kitasatospora sp. SC0581. The sequence goes on from NZ_JBLRWA010000026.1 coordinate 122,604, forward strand.
GGGGATGGTGAGGGCGAGGCAGACGGCGCGGGCGGAGGAGAGGGGCTTGCGGGTGCGCTTGGCGAGGAGGGCGTAGGTGTCGGCGGGGGTCCGGCCACGGGAGAGGGCGTGGCGGGCCAGGGTCGTGAGGTGCATGGGGGTTCGGGCTTTCAGGCGGTGGCGAGGGCGGAGACGGGGGCCGGGGCGATGAGCACCCAGACGAACTTGCCGATGTCGTCGGGGCGGGAGGTGCAGCCCCAGCGTTCGGCGAGTTCGTTGACGAGGAACAGGCCGCGCCCGTGCTCGTCGGAGGGGGTGGGGGTGTGGAGGGACGGTCGGCCGCTGCCGGCGTCGTGGACTTCCAGCCGGAGGCGGGAGTTGACGAGGGTGAAGCGGATCTCGATGTGGCGGTCGTCGGGGGCGTCGGAGTGCTGGACGGCGTTGGCGAACAGCTCACCGAGGAGGAGCTCGGCGGTGTCGGCGTAGCGGTCGCCGGAGGGCAGGCCCGCGAGATAGGCCCGGAGCAAGTACCTCGCCAGGGGCGTGGATTCGATGCAGGAGTCGAGACGCGCGACGAAGGCACGGGGCCGGCGGGACATGAGCATGGGGACACCTCATGGGGGCAGAGGGGGCGTGCGACAGGAGCGCGCACAGTCACGCTGTGCATGCAGATGATTGCGTTCCGGTCTCAATGATCCGGGCTTCGGATGTACGGTGATGGCCGAAATCAGGTACCACGCACCTGCGGTACGTCAGGGGGTCTGACATGGCACACCGGCGACTCGTCAACGAGGTGACGGCCAGTTCGGCGCGGTTGTTCGGCGAAGAGCTGCGCTTCTACCGGGAGGCGACGGGCTACACGCAGGAGCAGTTGGCGAAGCTGCTGCACTCCACCAGGCCGAATATCACACGGTTTGAGTCCGGCAAGAGGCGCATGCCGCCGGACATGGTCATGCAGGCCGACGTACTGCTTGGCGCCGACGGGGCGCTGAAGCGGCTCTGGGATCGGGTGGACTGGAACGCCGAAGTTGAACACCCGGATTGGTTCCAGACTCATGCCGACGCGGAGTCCGAGGCTGTGGCGGCCAGAGTCTTTCAGATCGCGGTGATGAACGGGCTGTTGCAATGCCGCGAGTATGCGGAAGCCGTTTTTGCGGTCAGCGATGCAGCCGGTAAGCCGGAGATGATCAAGCAGCGAACGCAGGCTCGGTTGGCTCGGCAGAAGCGATTCCTGGAGCCGGGCGGGCCGCCCTTGCTGGCGATCCTGGACGAGAGTTGCATTCGAACCGTCTATGGCGGGCCTGGCGTGATGGTGCGTCAGATGGAGCACCTGCTGGCGGTTGCAAAGCTTCCGAACATCGTGATCCAAGTTGTGCCGTTCACGTGTCGACAGGCCAGCGTTGATGTCTCAATGGTGCTGCTGGAGATGCCTGACGGACGAACCTGTGTGTATTCCGAGAGCCTCGATCGCGGGCATTCCAGCGATGTTCCGGAGATCGTTGCGCGGCATCGCTGGAGCTATGATCTGCTCCATGGGGCGGCGCTGCCAGTGGCCGACTCGCTCGCGCTGTTCGCGGATGCGCTGGAAGGGTTCAGGGATGACGAGGAACGAGTTCGACGTGGCCGTCTGGCGCAAGAGCAGCTACAGCGGGGGCAACGGCGGCAACTGCATCGAGGTAGCCCCCGGATTCCCCGGTCTCGTCCCCGTGCGTGACTCCAAGGACCCGCGCGGCCCGGCGCTC